>JBAVPS010000411.1:0-2498 GCA_049693315.1 Rhizomicrobium sp.
TCCGGTATGAAACGCTGGTCCGCGATCCGGCCACAGCGATGCGCCAGCTCTCTAATTTTCTTGAAACACCACTGGATAGCGGCCGCGCCATCGCCGCCATGGCGGCCGACGCCCAGGCTGGCACGCCGCTGGCGCGCGGCCTGCAATATGATCCGCCGGATTTCGAGGCCCGCTTAAGCCGCACACTGGCGCTGTGGCAAAACCCGGTTCACCAGACCATGATCGCCGGACTGTTACCGCCGAACGACCCGTGACGACGGCCCCTTCCGTAGCGGGACGCTGCAAAGCAAAGCACAAACACGAAAGGCCGCCCTGTAACAGGCGGCCCTTACTTTCCGTCATCCACCATGCGCCGTCATACCTGCCGATGGCAGAGAGGCGCAAACCGATGCGGAAATTACTTCGGCAGCAGGCCTTCGCGCTGCAGACGCTTGCGCTGCAGTTTGCGGTAGCGACGGATCGCTTCGGCCCGCTCGCGCGCATGCTTCTCACTCGGCTTCTCGTAGTGACCCCGGAGCTTCATTTCGCGGAAGATGCCTTCGCGCTGCATCTTCTTCTTCAGCGCCTTCAGCGCCTGGTCGATATTATTGTCGCGAACTATGATCTGCAAAGGGCCAACTCCTTCGGTTCCGGCTGGACGGTTTTTACTAATGTGGGGCGGCTAAATATCAGAAGGCGGACGCGCTGTCCACACAGATGGGCCAAAGTTTTGCTTTTATCCCTGAGAAAATAAGCATTTTTGCGCATTGCGACCACTTAAGCACGCATCTGGTTCCCAAATACCGTGCTTGTGGCTATGCTGGCAGCACGCCGAACCACTGACGCATTCACCATGAGTCTCTCGCCATGATTGGGAAAATTGCCCGTATGGGCCACCCGGCGCTGTGGCAGCCTGCCGCCGCCATTACCGATCCGACCGCCGACACCATTCGCCGCCTGGCCGCCGATATGATTGAGACCCTGACCGATGCCGAGGGGGCAGGACTGGCCGCCCCACAGGTGCATGTGCCTGTCCGCATGGTGATTTTCGCCGCCCCGGCTGACCGTAACGATATCCAGAGCAGTCAGGATCCGAACGCCCACGCCCCGCTGACGGTGCTGATTAACCCGGAGATCACTGTACTGGATGACACCCGCGAAGGGCTGTGGGAGGGCTGCCTGTCCCTGCCGGGCTTACGTGGCTATGTCGAACGCCCCCGCCGCATCGGCTATCGGGGCTTAGGCCTGACCGGCAATGTGATCGAGCGCGAGGCCACCGGCTTTCATGCCCGCGTGGTGCAACATGAATGTGACCATCTGGATGGCATTCTGTACCCCCAGCGCATGACGGATATGAAGAAATTCCTTTACGAGTCGGAATTAAAACTCTGGCCACAGGGGCTGCCGTTCTGAAAGCACCCGAAACGCTGTGAAACAATTGGGATGGCCGACAAAAAGCGTTAAAGCTGTCGCCAGCCCCGTATCGGAGAATGATGTTGAGCCAGCACCCCATCGACCACCTGTTCGCCACGATCGAGAGCCGTAAGGGCGCCTCGCCCGATACGTCTTACACAGCCAAGCTGCTGCATAAGGGGGTGGCGCGCTGTGCCAAGAAGCTGGGCGAAGAAGGGGTTGAGGCCGCACTGGCTGCCGCCACCGGCGACCGGGCTGGTGTGGTCTCGGAATCGGCCGATGTGCTCTACCATCTGTTGGTGGTGTGGGCCGCGACCGGGGTGACACCGGACGAGGTCTATGCCGCGCTGCAGGCACGCGAAAGCCAGTCCGGGCTGGAAGAAAAAGCCGCCCGTCCCAAAGACTAGGGCTAAAAGATTAACTGAAGCGATACAATGCGTTAGAGCCCCGGCCGTTACGCCTGGGGCTGGTCTTTGGACTGTGCTTCCTCGGACAGCGACTTGACCAGATCGAGCACGCGCTTGCGCACCTTGGGGTCTTTGATCCGCATATAGGCGAGCGAAAGCTGCAAACCTTCACCGCTGGAGACAAACTCCAGTACCGGCGGCGAATCGTTTTCGGCAAAACCCGGCGCTTCGGCCAGCTGGTCGGCCACCCCTTCGTAGAAATAGAAAACCGGCACGCCCAGGATTCGGGAAATCTCGAACAGTCGGCCCGCACCAATACGGTTAACGCCTTTTTCGTATTTCTGGACCTGCTGAAAGGTTAACCCCAGAAGATCGCAAAGGCGCTCCTGGCTCATACCGATCATCATCCGGCGCAAACGCAGTCGGTTACCTACTTGGGCGTCGATCGGGTTGGCTTGTTTTTTTGGCAAGGTTTTCTACACAAATACGAGGTGAACTCTGATTCAACATAGACGCTTCATTGGGGTGACGAAAAGATTGAATATCGAATTGCTCGACCCTTGCGTCATTTTCTTTTGTAAAAAACGACTGTGATAAGTAAAAGGCAAAGCCATATGCCCCAAAACCACGCCAAACCGAACAAGGCGAACGGTGTAGGGGGTAACGAGACCGGCAACTTAACGTCGAGTACACCACCAA
>JBAVPS010000412.1:0-2096 GCA_049693315.1 Rhizomicrobium sp.
CAATACGCCCGTCGCGTGCCGCTACGGTAACATGTGTCATGCCGCCTTTGGCCAGGCTCTCATATAAATAAAGTGAGCCTTCAAAATGCAGAATGTCGCTCACCACTTTGGTGCCTGGCTTGCCCAACCCCAGTCCGCGGGCGACATAGTTTTCGCCATAGGTTGTGCTTGGCACAAGGATGACTTCATCCACATTGGCATTGGTCAGTTTGGCAAAGCGCTCTGAAGCCAGCTTACGCCCAGCTGGGGCTTCGGGCAGCGTTGATGGCGTGGTGATATAGGTACGCCGTTTGAGATAGGCCTCAATCACTTTGGCCGAGCGCACCGGCAACGGGTGGGTATACGCGCCATTGAGATAAACGCCATCAAGGGGAAATTCGTCACGCCCCACCAAAGCCCCGCTGCTGGCTGGCGCTTTCGTTCCGGCACCTGCGGCCCCGATCAGCGGCAACGTCCCCATAACACCCAACCACGACCGTCTGTTCAGATCCATTGCTGCCTCTAGCGTTGTTCTGATGGAAAGCTTAGCCGCACAATACGGCGGCATGCAACGGCGTAAGCTTTAGGCAGCGTAAAATACGCCTGCATAAACCCGCTGCCGGATTGCAGTTTATCACAAGCTTTATGCGTGGTGCACTGTATGGTTGTTACGCTGTCCGCATATTAGGCTCGCATGCGGCACATTTTGTCCTAGTATGCTGTGTCTTCTAGTACGGGGTTGGCTTCATGCTTTTTGGGAAAATGACTGCGCTTGGTGTGGTGTCTTTTACACTGGCGGCACTGCTTGGCACCCAGCCGCTATTGGCCGCCGATCCGGTACCGCAAACTGTCAGTACACATCATAACGGAGTCTTTTCCGGTAAACGCATGGCGTATGATGCCGTTGTCGAGCCCTTTGACATCGCCGGGCGGGCAGGGCACCCGGACCTGCGTTTGGTCGGCATTTCCTATCTTGCGCATAAAGCCGGTAATCGCCCCGTTCTGTTTGCCTTCAATGGCGGCCCCATCTATGCGTCTTACGGGGTGCATATGGGGGCGTTGGGACCGAAGCGTGTCGTTATCGCCGAGGGTAAAGCCGATCCGGCACGTGCCCGTCTTGCAGACAATCCTGACAGCCCACTCGATTGTGCCGATATTGTGCTGTTCGATCCGGCTGGCACGGGCTTCAGCCGTACCAAAGATGGCAGCCCGGTGGATGGATATTTCTCGGTCGATGCAGATGCGCAGCAGTTTGCTGACTTTGTTGCTGCGTGGCTTAACCGTCACCATCGTGATGGATCGCCGGTCTATATTATGGGGGAAAGTTACGGCACCATTCGTGCCCCGGTCGCCGCAGCGATGCTGCAGAAACATGGTATTACCCCAGCGGGGGTGATCTTGCTTGGTCAGGCGGTGAACATCATTGAATATTCGCAGCGTCCGGCGAATATCGTTAGCTATGTTGTGTCATTGCCTACACTTGCGGCGCTGGCAGTGCATTACGGCAAGGCGAGTACCAATGGTAAATCGCTGGCGGATTTTCTGGACGAGGTTTATCGCTTTGCCGGCGACAGCTATTTGCCTGCGCTCTATCAGGGCAGGACCTTGGCACCCGAACGCCGTAAAGCCATTGCTGCGCAGCTTGCTGCCTATACCGGTATTCCTGCCGAGTTTTATTTGGCCAACGGACTGACCATCACGAAAAATCAATTTCGCCGCGAGCTGTTGAAAGACAGTCATCTGGTGCTTGCCATGAGTGATGGTCGCTATAGCGCGCCAGCAGACCAAAAAATCGATCCGGCCGAAGGGATCGATACGTCGTATTTCCGGCTTGCCCGGCAGTATCTGCATCAGGATCTCGCCATTGCCGACAGCGATAGCTACGCTGCCATGACGGAGGGCACCGGCCACACCGATTGGTCCTATGGTAAGGCCGGAACGCCATTTAACGATTGGCCCTATGACAAGCCGATCAGCGAATTGTTCGCTGCCAGTCCGACTTTCAAACTGATGGTGGCTGGCGGTTACTATGATCTGCAAACCAGTATGGGGGCGGCGCGTTATCTTGTTGAACGCGCCAATTGGCCTGCGGACCGTGTTGCGCTGCATTTCTATCC
>JBAVPS010000413.1:0-3684 GCA_049693315.1 Rhizomicrobium sp.
ACCTATTAATTGCAGGAGGTACTGTTTGCGCCCGACTATGAACGGCCAGGAAAAAGCCGCAGAGCGTATCGTCAATACGGTCAAGGCTTTTGACGAAGCCGTTCGACGTCGGACGGCAAACCCGAAGGGCGCGGCAGAAAATCCCCACGGCGGCCTCAAAAAGCTCGCTTGTATGCCCGATACACGCTTCGCTTTTTTCGTGGCCGGTGTCATTTTCTGCTCGCGCAGAACCCCTGTAATTAATAGGTCCTGACCCTAGGGCTGCAGCCTACGCCGCAGCCCCTAAAATTCGTTTTTAAAAGTCTTACGGGGATTTGCCAGCCTTACCGGAATTTAAACGAGACGTTGGCCCCGACAAAACGTGGTGCCCCGGCGATGAAGGTGGGGATGCCAAGGCTGTCGCCGGTGTTGCCGGCATCCTTGATGTATTTCTGACTGAAGGCGTTTTCAACAAACAGACCAATGCTCCACGGCTTGTCATCAGGCTGGAAGGTCAGGCGAAAATCGAACAGGCCATACTGCTTCTGCAGCTCATCGCGTGTGGTATCGGCCAGCAGATTATTCTGTTCCGAGGCGATGTCGTTATCGTCACCGAAATAGATTTTCGACTGCCAGGTATAGGTCGGCAGCATGGTGACGGTGCCGTCAAAAATCTTGCGCCGCAGTGACGCGCCAACCGACAGCTTGTGATCGGGATTCAGGCGCATCTGATTGCCGTGATAGAGGCTGTCGCCCATGAACCGCGCCCGGTTATAGGTGTAGGTGACGAACATATCGGCCCAGTTTGTCAGCACAATATCGGCGCTGGTTTCGATGCCATAAGCCTCGGCCTTGCCGGCGTCGAAGCTGACGAAGGACTGGGTGGAACCGCTGCGATCAACCTTGGTCGACTGGAAGTGGGTGTAGTTGTAGAAATAGGCCGCCATATCCAGACGCAGATGATTGTCGAGCGTAAGGGTCTTGTAACCGATTTCGTAGGAGTCGACCTGCTCGGCATGCACGCTGGAAAAATCCGGATCAGCATAAGGCGTATCGGGCGAGGAGGCGCTTAACAGCTTAGGCCGACGGCCACGGGCATAGGTGGCATAAACGCTGCTGTTATCAGCCACACTGTAACGCAGCGCCAGACGCCAGGCCAATCCGTTATCACTGTAATTGCGGGCGATCTTGTTACCGTTGCCGGCGGTCGGCTGGGTCATGATACCGTAATCCAGCGCGCTGTCCGGGCTGGTGGCGCTAACGGCGGTCGAGGATAACAGTTTGGCCAGTTCCGTGCTGGAGCCCATGACGCTGGTCAGGCCGCCATTAAGGATGAGGCCGAGCACCGAACGGTCGCCGATCTTCGAGGCATAGGCGCTTTGCTTGTCGTCATGGGTATAGCGTAAGCCCACATCCAGTTCGAGATCTTCGGTCAGCTTGGCCGTGGCATCGCCATAAAGGTCAACCGATTTGGTCTTGCCATAAAGCGTATATTCTTCCCAGTGATTGGTTTTCATCTCATTGGCCAGCGCCGAGCCATAGGCTGATGACAGTGTGGTGGCATAGCTTTTGGCATAGGTGCTGGCCACTGTGCTGCCGTAGCTGCCGACCAGCGCATTGTAATAGGCCGAATAATAGCTTGGATAGAGCGAGCTGGTCAGATAGCTGGTCGCCACGGTTTTCATCGCCGTGTCATAGGCGGTGGTGGAATAATTCTGCAGATAATTGCCCAGCGCCGCCTTGGTGGTCGAGGTCGAGTTGCCCCACATATAAAGGCCCAGCATACCATACTCGTCGAACTGTAACGGCACCCGTTGCGAGGTGTTGTTGTAGAAATAATCGACACCGGCAAAGGCCGTAATGCGTCCGCCATTATCAAAGTTGAGCCGCATTTCATGGCTGAACTGATCGCTGCGTTCGTCTTCTGCCGCCTCCAGAATGGGTTTGGAGAAGCCATCCGGGTCGAACACTTCTTCGGAATCAAAGCGGCGATAGGCCGTGGTGGTCGACAGGGTCAGGGCATCATTGATTTTATAGCTGATCAGCGCCTTACCATCCCACACCGTACGGTCAAGCCCGAGCCGCTTGCCATTTTCAAAGCTGGAAATCTGATTAAGCGTGGCACCGCTGTTATGATCGGTTGTGCCTTCAACTGTGCCGGTGGTGGGGTTGGATGGCGCAAAGGTGCCGGATTTAAACGAGGTGTCGCTGGGTGAGTCTTCTTCAAAATTGAAAATGAAATCGGCCCGTAATGCTTCACTGGGTTTCCACACCATGGCAAGCCGCGCCGCCCCGGTATTGACCGAATTATAATTGGTGCCGTGGTTGAGGTTCTGGACATAGCCGTCGCGGCTTTTGTAGCGGCCGGAAATACGCACCGCGAATTCGTCCGAAACCGGAATGTTGATGGCACCACCGGCCAGACGATAGTCGTAATCACCGATTTCGCCATTAAAATCTGCGGTAAATTTCTCGGTGTTGGCCTTGTTCTGAATAATATTGACACCACCGATCAGGGCCGAACGACCGAACAGGGTCGATTGCGGTCCCTTGGCCACTTCGACACGCTCGATATCGAACAGTTCGACATAGGAGCCACGTGTGGCGGTGATTGATATGCCATCTTCAAATACGGCGACGCGAGGTTCCTGGGTCGGATCACCCGAATCCGATGTAATGCCGCGCATGACAAAACCGGGGTTGTTGGGCGACTGGTTCTGCACCTCAAATCCCGGCACGAACAGTGACAGCTTATCGAATTCCTGAATGCCGACATTTTTCATGAAATCACCGGAATAGGCGGTGAGGGACAGCGGAACCTCAATCGGATTCTGTTCGCGCTTCTGTGCGGTAACGACAACGGTTTCCATTACCGTGGCGGCGTCGGTATCGGCATAAGCGGCCGATACGGCCAGAGCGGCCAGAACGGCATAGGATACAAGGTGAAACCTTACGGACATGTGACTCCCCTTCAAGCGCAAAGCGCAAAAATCAGCGCTGCCATCGCTAGGGGAGGTTCGTGACACTATCGTGTATCGGTTGTGTCGCTAGCGTGACAACCGTGATGATGCGTGTCGCAGCAATAAAAAACACGCCCGTGGGGGCGTGTTTTCCAAATGCGCAAGCTGTCGGCGGTACAATTCTTTTTAAGGGAATTTCACCGTCAGGCTGGTGCCGAAAAACCGTGGCTCGCCCGCAATGAAGGTGGGTATGCCGAAGGCGTCGCCGCTGTTGCCGGCGTCTTTGATATATTTACGGTTAAACAGATTGCTGACAAAGAAGCGCAGCGACCAGGGCATGGTCTCGGGCTGATAGCTTAAGCTCAGCCCGAACAGGCCGTAATCGCCCTGAAATTCATCGCGCTTGGTATCGGGCAGATAATGCGAGGTCTGTTCCGAGGCGATGTCGTTATCATCGTCGAAATAGATCTTCGACTGCCAGGTATAGGTTGGCATCAAAGAGAAGGTGCCATCAAGCGCCTGCTGGCGCAGTGTGGCACCGATCGACAGCTTGTGGTCCGGGGTCAGCCGGAAGCGGTTGCCGCGATAGATGCTGTCGCCGCCAAAGCGGGCATGGCTAAAGGTATAGGTGACAAACAGATCGGCCCAGCTGGTGGCGACCCAATCGGCCGATGCCTCAACACCATAGGCGCTGGCCTTACCGGCATTGGTGGTGACCTGCTGGACGTTTTGAATAACGGTAGTC
>JBAVPS010000414.1:0-1872 GCA_049693315.1 Rhizomicrobium sp.
CCAAGCTGCCAGTAGTTTTGCTCGGCCATCACGCGCGCTGCAGAGAACCGCACCTTCTGCCCGTCATCAAGATTATAGATGACGTTCAGGCTGGGCAGGATATCGGTATATTCACGGCGGGTTTCAACAGGGGTACCTGCCACCGGAACACCGTTCCAGCTGGCACTGCCGTAATAGGCACCATCTTCGGTGTAACCGCCCTGAACCACGGTAAGCTGGGTGTGGACAACACGCACACCGCTGTTGATGTGCAGATCGTCACTGGTATCGCCCAGGTCGGTCATGAAATAACCCGACCAGTTCTTGTTATCGACCCGGAACGAATTGGTCGGATCGTGGAAGAACTGCATCTTATAACCGTTGAGGTTATCGTATTTGCTGAGCCAGCAAGACGGGCATTTAGCCATCTGGGCCGGATCCTGCGCCAATACCTGGCTGAGACCGGCTTGCGGGAAGAAGTCGTTGACCAGCTTCAGCCGCTCAGGTGCATCGTTGAAGGTGATGATCGGCACACCGGCAATGCCCGGATCCTGATAATAGGTCCAGTTGTCATACACGCTGCCAGACGGCGTAACATTGGGATTCCAGAACAGATAGCGACCGAACATATAATCCAGGGCGCGGACCGAATAACGGATACCCGCGGTGACCTTGATCCGATCCATCGCATCATAGTCGGCATCAATACGCGCCGATGTCTGGGTGTTGTGGTTACCCAGCGCCCAGGCCCAGGCCGATTTGAACAACCCATCATTCTGATCGACCAGCGAGGATGGGTTGGTGTAATGCACAATGGGATAAATCCCATTCTTGTTTTTATAGGTGAAGGTACACGGATCGTTTTGTACCGTGCCGTTACCACCGCAGGCGTTATAGTTGGCGTAGTTGTTGACGATGGTGTTGTTGAAGTTATTGGTCGATGAGCTGTTGATCGAATAGGCGCTCAGCTCCTGATCCTGCTGGGCAAATTCGGAATGCGCCACACCACGACCATAGGAAATCTTGGCACTGATGCGGAATTTGCCGCCATTATCGAACTTGGCATTGTACTGAACATTATCGCCAAAGTCTTTGTCTTCCTCGACCATGGTCGACAGTTCCAGCACGTTTGATGCAAAGGTACCGTAACTAACCACGCCATTAGCATCGATACTGTAAGGCGAGCTTGAAACCAGCCCCAGACCATCCGACTTCGGGCTAAAGTTCAGCTTGTCGGAGATATCGCGCTTGTCAGTGCGCATATCAGTATGGAACCATTTCAGGCTCATCGTCACCGATTCAATCGGATTATATTCGATGCCGAGATAGCCGCCGAAGCGTTTACGTTCGATTGACCGATTAGTCAGGTACATCATTTCCGGTTCGATATAATCTTCACCGACCGTATTGAGGTAGCCAGATGTCGGACCGGCAACCGCCCAGTTGGAGCGGTTCTGGGCCTGCATTTCATATTCGCGCGTTGTGGTGTGATCCCACGCCAGTGACGCAACGACACCAAACTTTTCGCTGAGCTTATAGGTGCCAACCAGCGTGGCCGAGGGGGTCACTTTGGTTGCGGCCTGCGCATAGCTGATCTTGGCAATGCCAGACAGACGGAAACCGTCCGGTCCGTTCATCGCGCTCATGGTATGCAGATTGATGGTGCCGCCCATACCACCGGCAACGATCGAGGCATCCGGCGATTTGAATACGTCGATACCCGAAATCAGCTCCGACGGAATGCCTTCCATCGAGTTTTTGTATTCGTTGCCGTTACCGCCGCCCGAACCTTCGCCGCTTTGGTACATTTCGCGGCCGGTGACGAAGACATCGCCATCAAGCAGCGTCACGTTATATTCCAAGCCACGAATACGGATCTGGGTACCTTCACCG
>JBAVPS010000415.1:0-1883 GCA_049693315.1 Rhizomicrobium sp.
GCCTGCATGCCACTGTTGATCTTGGCTTTGCCGATCTGACCAGCATTTCGGCCTACAACGCGCTGCATCGGCGGGAATACAACGACTGGGATGCGTCGTCCTACGCCTATGCCGGAACCTATTTCAACACCAGGTCCGGCGTGTTCTCGCAGGAGGTCCGCCTGTCGTCAAAAAGCGAAGGGGCATTCTCCTGGCTGGCCGGGGTCTATTATTCCAACGAAAAGCTCAACGATCACTTCATTTCCGATTTCTGGGATCTGTGGGCCTTCGATACGGTGACATCGTATAAGCAGTATGTGCAGTCGATCTCCGGCTTTGTGCAGGCCGAATACCGCTTCACCGATACACTGAAGCTGATCGGTGGCGTGCGGCTTGAAGACGAGGTGCGCAAGCAGAAGAATTATGTCACTGCCGAAGTGGTTGCGGTGGGCGGCGATCCGATCGATTTCAGCGCCCCGGCCGACAAATCGCTGCGCAGCAAACCCGTCACCGGCAAGGTCTCGCTCGAATATAAGCCGTTTGATACCGGGCTGCTCTATGTCAGTGCCAGCAAGGGTGTGAAGTCGGGTGGTTTTACCGCGTATAACGTACCATCTTCCGGTGCGGTTTCGGCCTTCAAACCCGAAACCCTGTGGTCCTATGAAGGCGGCTTCAAAACCAACCTGCTCGACGATACGCTGCAGCTGAACGGTTCGGTGTTCTATTACGATTACCGCAACCAACAGATCCAGTCGGCGATCTACACCACGGCCTATGGCGCGATCGGTGCCATCGTCAATGCGCAGAAATCCCATATCTATGGCGGTGAACTCGAAGCGACCTGGCGGCCCATCCCCGAGCTTCTGATCAACCAGAGCTTTGGCTATAAAACCGGCAAGTTCGATAAGTTCGACAACTTCCTCGACATTACAGCCAGCACGGCGGCCAACGCCTCGGTCTATAAAAGCCAGAAAGGTCAGTCGGTCGGCTTCCCGCCGCTGAGCTATTCGGGCAGCGTGGCCTATACCTTTGACCTTGGGGCCTACAGCCTGCAGCCGGAAGTCAATTACAGCTTCCACGACAAGCGCAAACCGCTTCTGCTGGGCTCGACCTATAACATTGCGTCCTACTGGCTGGCCAATGCCAGCCTGACGCTGACGCCGAAGTCGGGACCATGGGAGGTCAGCATCTATGGCCGCAACATCTTCAATCAGAAATATGATCTGGAGCGCAACTTCTTCATCAGCAATATCAATATTGCCGCGGCCGGGGAACCTGCCACCGCCGGCATCCGCCTTGCCTACAAATATTGATGGACAATAACGGGTGGGGGGAGCCAAAAAATCCCCCACCTTTGCTTTTGCTGAGGATGCTATGCTCAAAGTTCTTATCGGGGCACTCGTGCTGCTCCTGGTCGTTATTGTTGGCGGTTGGCTCTATCTGCGCGGACCGGAAATTCCGTTTGAAAAGCTCGAAGCCAAATACGCCAATGCGGATTCCCGTTATATCGACCTGGCCGATGGCGTGCGCCTGCATTACCGCGATGAAGGCCGTAAAAGTGCCCCGCTGCTGCTGTTGGTTCATGGCGGCGGCGATAATCTGTGGACCTGGGACGGCTGGGTCAAAAAGCTGGGCAAAGACTATCATATCATCCGTATCGACCTGCCGGGCCACGGGCTGACCCGCGCGCCGGAAGATTATGTCTTCGGTGGTGATGTCATCAGCCAGCTGGTCGAAAAACTCCATCTGCAGCACTTTGTCATCGGTGGCAGTTCGCTGGGTGGTCTGGCGTCGTGGAACTATGCCGTGGCGCATCCCGAACATGTGCGCGGGCTGATCCTGGTCGATTCTGCCGGGCTGCCCGATACGGCCAAAACCGGCAAGGCGCCGCT
The DNA here is from genome assembly GCA_049693315.1 of Rhizomicrobium sp. Lineage (GTDB taxonomy): Bacteria > Pseudomonadota > Alphaproteobacteria > Micropepsales > Micropepsaceae > Rhizomicrobium. The sequence continues at coordinate 1,872 of JBAVPS010000415.1, forward strand.
CGCCTTCCGCAT
>JBAVPS010000416.1:0-4431 GCA_049693315.1 Rhizomicrobium sp.
GCCGTCATAGCAATGATCGGCACATTCGCGAATGGAAAAGGTAGCGCCCGGATTTGTAGCGTGGCGTCGATGCCGTTTAGCACCGGCATCTGGATATCCATCAGCACGACATCATAGTGATTATGACGCGCCGCTTCGACCGCTTCACGACCATTCTCGGCAATGTCGACGTGGTGCCCTGCTTTGGTCAGCAAGGCCGAGGCATAAATCCGGTTTACCGCATTATCTTCGGCCAGCAGAATTTCCAACGACTTGTCACATTGGCAGGAGGCAGAAGACCGTTTAGCCCCCTTGGGCTTCGCCACAGCGGCGGCCAAAGGCAAGGCAAACCAAAAGGCCGTCCCCTCGCCAACCCGGCTGTCCACACCGATAGCGCCCCCCATCAGCTGCACCAATTGGCGCGAAATCGCTAACCCCAGCCCCGTGCCGCCATAACGACGCGCCACCGTACCGTTTAGCTGATTATAGCGCTGGAATAGCTGCATCTGCTGTGACGGGGCAATACCAATACCAGAATCCCGCACGGTAAAACGCATCCGCCCCGCCGTATCGGTTCGCACATCAAGCCGGACAAAGCCCTGCTCGGTAAATTTGATCGCATTACCGATCAGGTTGAGCAGAACCTGACGAATACGGCATGGATCCCCGCTGAAACAACCGCGAATTTCGGTAGAGATATCGACAATAAAGTTCAGCCCCTTTTCCCGGGCGCGCGGCGCCATCAAGGCAGCCGCATGTTCGATCACCGCCACCGGATCGAAGCTGACATCCTCGATTTCCATCTTGCCAGCTTCGAGCTTAGAAATATCGAGAATATCGTTGATCAGATTGAGCAGCAGTCCGGCAGATTCGTTGACCAATTCGGCATGGCGGCGCAATTGACGGGCCGAACCGCCGTCCAGCATCAGCTCGCTCATCCCGATGATGCCATTAAGGGGAATACGAATCTCGTGGCTCATACTGGCCAGAAACTCGCTTTTTGCCTGATTGGATTCTTCCGCGGCCTTGCGGGCGCGGACACTGACATGTAACCGGCGGTGAACCTGACGCAACACTTTGCGCATATGCTGCATACGACGCCGACGGGTCCATTCATACGTCAGCACCGGCCCTAATAACAGGCACACCAGCAACGCCGAGCCTATCAGACATGCCAAAGCGCGCAGCGGGGTTTGGGCAACGGCCTCGCCCATGAGCGACCATAGCAAAAGCGGACAAGCTGTCACGGCGATAATGACGCAACATAAGGCGGTATAGGCCAAAATAGTACGATTCAAACCAATGATATGTTTCGACACGGAACACCCCGCACGGCAAAAATCAAAAAATGCGCCCCCGAGCGTGAAGAACATGACAGCCCTTTCAACGACGCAATGCGGATAATTTCATCAAGTTATAAAATCTCGGTTAAGCAAATCACTTTCTTTGTCCATGGCTGCAACATTCGTGCAGTAACCGCCACAAAGATAAATTTTACCAAAAGGTAAGCATGGGTATTCATCCGTCCACGCCATAATATTCGTTAACAGATATTCACCAATTACACATCCATGAGCTGCCGATTCACGGCGGATTAACATTCTTGGTTGTAACCTTACCGCAAGAAGTAGAGTGCTTTCGACAGGTTCTGTTCCCCGAATGAGGAGAGCGTGCGGTGCAGCGTCAGGATCAGACAGCCGTGACCGTGGAGCTGAACGGTCTGACCACCTTGCGCACCATCGCCACCGCGCATGAAAAGCTGTTATCGGCGCTTACCCAGACGGGCGGCCGTGTGATCATCGACGTTGGCGAAAACAGCGACGTCGATCTGAGTTTCGTACAACTGCTGCTATCGGCCCACCGAACCGCAGCACAGAGCAACACCGAACTTACACTGTCATCGCCGGTATCGGGCGCGTTGTTGGAAACTTTAACCCGCGGCGGATTTTTACACCCACCTATGAATACGTTCTGGCTCGGAAAAAAAGAGGACTGATATGGCCGACATTTTGATTGTGGATGATTCCGCCAGCATCCGGCACACCGTGAAAATCGCGTTGGGCCGCCACGGCTTCACCATCCATGAAGCTGCCAACGGACTGGAAGGGCTTCAAAAAGCTAGCGAACAGCGGTTTGATCTGTTTCTGGTCGACCTCAACATGCCACAGATGGATGGCATGAGCATGATCCGGGAACTGCGCACCAACACGTTGCAGGCAGGCGTTCCGATCCTGTTTCTGACCACCGAATCCGACAACGAGGTCAAGCTGCAAGCCAAAGAAGCTGGTGCCACCGGCTGGTTGACCAAGCCGTTTGACGCCGATCAGCTGTTGAAAGTGGTCAACAGGATCGTGGCAAAATGATCGACAGCGAGTCGGCCCAGATTTTCCGGACCGAAGCGCAGGAACTGTTCGAACATATCGAACATGGTCTGCTCGATCTGGAACGCAATCCGGACGACTCTGAGATCGTTGCCGGCCTCTTTCGCGCGCTTCATACGCTGAAGGGGTCCGGGGCCATGTTTGGATTCGACGCGCTGGCAGCAGTTGCCCATCGCTGCGAAACAGCCTTTGACCGCATTCGTAAAGGCAAAAGCAAAGCCACACCGGAACTAATTGGCGCAGCTCTGGTGGCGCTCGATCATATGCACACGCTTGCCGATGGTGGCAGTATTGCTGAAGACACCAATCATTCTTTGTTCGATGCGCTTGATGAGGCTGGCGGCAACGCCCCCCCCCCTGCCACACAACAGGCACAGACCGCTGCGGCACCGCTGACGAACACATCGTCACCCTGGCACATATCGATGCATTTTCCGCCGCAGGCCCTGCGCAATGGCACACGCCCCTTGGTGATGTTCGATGAATTACGCGTTTTGGGGCAAGTAGAGATTATTGCCCAGACCAGTGAAATACCGGCACTGGATTCTCTCAACCCACAGGATTGTTATCTGGCTTGGTCCATTACTCTGACGACTGATAAAAGCCTGTCCGTTATCGAAGATGTTTTCTCGTTTGATGCATTAAGCATGGATCTGACGATCAAACCATTAAACGCCACAGCAGACGTTATGCCTTTGGCTCAGGGGGCAGAAAATGCCTTAGTGCCAGCCCCCGAGGCTGAACCTGCGATTATATCAACACCCACACTGGCAACACCTGCGCCCATTCCTACGCAACCACCGACCGATCTACATACCGCGCCCGCAAGTACGGATGGAACGTTGCGCATTCCTGCGCTGCGTTTGGACACCCTGATGGACCGGGTTGGCGAACTGGTCATTGCACAATCCCGCTTGCGTCAGGTCGCCAGCACCATTGCCGATACAAATCTTGATACTGTGACTGAAGAAATCGAACGGCTGGCGGCGGAACTTCGGGAATCGATGATGTCGGTGCGCATGGTGCCGATTGCGCAGCTATTCGGCCGATTTCGCCGTCTGGTACGCGATCTGGCCCGAGAAACCGGCAAACGCATCGAGTTTATTACCAGTGGTGAAACCACCGAACTGGACAAAACTGTTATTGAACGGTTGGCTGACCCACTGATCCATCTGATCCGCAACTCGGCTGACCATGGCCTGGAAACTGCGGAAGATCGCCGGGCAGCCGGTAAATCAGAAACCGGCATCATCAGCTTGTCAGCATTTCAGGCAGGTGCCGAGGTCATCATCGCCATCGAAGATGATGGCCGTGGTGTTGATCGTGACAAGGTCCGTGCCCGGGCCGAAACCAACGGACTTATCACGCCGGGGCAACCCTTGACGGACGAGGAAGTGTTGCAGCTTTTGTTTCAGCCTGGATTTTCCACCGCATCCAAAGTTACCGGCTTGTCCGGACGCGGGGTCGGCATGGACGTGGTCAAGCGCGCCATTGATGCCTTGCGCGGTACAATTGAGATGAGCAGCGAGTTTGGTCACGGCTCACGCATATTGCTGCGCATTCCACTAACCTTAGCGATTATTGACGGCCTTTTGGTACGTGTGGCGGATGCCCGTTATGTCATTCCGCTGTCTGTGATCGAAGAATGTATCGACCTGCCAGATCTCCACCACAAGCCAAGTGATCGGAACATTATTCTTCTGCGAGAAGGGATAGTTCCTTTTATCCGCCTTTGTGAAGTTTTTGATGTCACCTCAATCCCGGACGGCATCCCGATGGTGGTGGTGGTGTCAATAGGGAACGACCGTGTTGGGCTGGTTGTCGATCAGATTATTGGCGACCATCAAACCGTTATTAAACCACTGTCGAGCTTCCATATCGGAGTTGGAAACTTTTCTGGTGCTACCATTCTCGGCGATGGTTCAGTCGCGCTCATTCTTGATGCGTCCAACCTGATTTCCATCGGTCGCAACCGTGAAGAGCGGCTGCGTGCAACGGGATGATGCAATGGGATCACTGACCGACATCCCTTGGAACGAGGAAGGGCAATTCGAAGCCTTATGCTTTGACC
>JBAVPS010000417.1:0-6552 GCA_049693315.1 Rhizomicrobium sp.
CTGCAGCACCTGCGCCGACGAAGTATTGGCCAGCGTCACCGCAGAATGGGCAGCGGTAGATTTCAGCACATCTTCCCACGGCTTGTACCCTGCCCCGCCCGCCGTGCCGCAATTGACCACGATGCGCTGGGCACCCGAACTGAGCTCGAAACTGAGGCAACCGGCATGGGCGCGGCCAGAGAATATTCCGGGCGGCACCCGACCGCACTCGATCAGCGCCAGGGTATGACCGGCGCTTAAGCGGTGATAGCCGGAATGATGGGCCTGCAACGGCGGCTTGGCGCGGGCATCATCCTGCGACAACAGCCAACTGATAGTCTGCGGATCGCTTTCCGCCCCGCCATTGAACAGGGCCAGTGCCCCGTCACCATGGCGGAAGAAGCGGATCATCGGCGCCATACGCTCCATCGCGATGCGCATGAAGTCCGGCCGTTCGACCCCACGGGCCGCCAATGCCTCGCGCAGCATGACCAGAAGCCGATAAATCTCGGCCAAAGCCTCGGGGCTGCGGCTGATATGGCCGCCATCGGGCAAAATCTGACGGATAATTTCAGCTTGCAGCCGGGTCAGCCCCAGCGTCAGCCGCCGGATATTGCCGCCATCGTCCAGACACAGACCAGACAGCGCCACCGCCACCGCCACCTCGAACCGCGGCACGCCATCGGGGGCCTCCAGTATGATACGGGCCAGAAGCCGGGTCTGTTCGCGCAGGCTGACAAACAGCTGCGAACGCCACATCAGATCGGAATTGGCAATGGTAAAGCGGCTATGGGCAAAAATGCGGATCAGCCGACGGGCCAGAATGTGCGGGCGATAGGCCGGTTCGCAATAGCGCGGATAGCGATGCAGCCACTGGGCAATCAGACTGGTCGCCATTTTGCGGGCAGGTTCACCACCGGCGGCAGCCAGCGGCGGCAGCCAGGCAAAGGCATGCAGCTCTTCCGCCCAGGACAGCGACGGCGGCTGATAATCGAACACAGAACTGCCGATGGCCTCGACCGTCTCGCCACCAAAGGTGAAGCGGCCCTTGAGCAAGGCATTGGCATCGTCCAGACGGCGCGGGGCGACATCATTGGGTGCCAGCGCCAGAGTATCGCACAACTGGCCTTTGAGCAGACGGCGATAGAACCAGCGCCGGCGATACCAGCGCCGCAGCGTTGCCAGCGGAACACGGCACAGGCACTGCACAGCCTCGATATAATAGCCCGGCGGTGGCGGCGGACGGTTGATTTTACCCGCCATGGTCACCCCCTCAGCGCGGCGATCGCCGCCTGATAGTCACCACCCGGGGCACCAAACACCGCCGTACCTGCCACCAGAAGGTCGGCACCGGCCGCAATCACCGCCGGTGCGGTCTTGGGCGTGATGCCGCCATCAACTTCCAGCGCGATAGCGCGGCCGGTTTTGCGAATCCGTTCCGCCACCGCCGCAACTTTTTGTAACTGGCTATCAATAAACGCCTGACCACCGAACCCCGGATTGACCGTCATCACCAGCACCAGATCGACCAGATCGAGGCAATAATCGAGCACTTCGACCGGTGTACCGGGATTGAGCGCCACCCCGGCCTTTTTGCCAAAGGACCGGATGAGCTGCAGTGTGCGGTGGATATGGGGGCCAGCTTCGGGGTGCACGGTGATGCCGTCGGCACCCGCTGCGGCAAAGCTTTCGATAAAGGGATCAACCGGCGAAATCATCAGATGCACGTCGAAGGGAATTTTCGCGTGTGGCCGCAAGGCCTTAACGATTTGAGGGCCGACGGTGAAATTGGGCACAAAATGCCCGTCCATCACATCGACATGGATAAAATCGGCACCCGCCGCCTCGACCGCCGAGACTTCAGCACCCAGACGGGCGAAATCTGCCGCCAAAATGGAAGGAGCAATGCGAACCGCACAAGCCATGTTTCGCTACGAACCCACTCTTTAGCTATTGCGAACGAAAATCCCCACGCGTTCTTTTCGCGTATGGGCCCGCGCAAGGGATTCTCCCGCCCCTAGCAGTGTCATAAAGGAATTGTCGCGACGCGAAAACGATATTCTTACGCGACACACACATACAACGGTATTTTACCCCCGCGGTTTGCACAAGCATGGCCTAAAGCCGCGCTGTAAACCGTGCGGCAAATTTGGTGGCGAGATGACGCCGCTCGGTTAAAATCAGCACAAACGGCGCAATCCACACCAGCCGGGATTGATAACGATCGTGCGGGCCAGAGAACATCCCGCATACCAATGCATTGCCCAGAAGCGCAATGAACAGATAGCCCGGCAGGATTGCCCGCCCCCACTGCCGCCGCCGGATCGCCCCGCTCAGCACGAAAACCAGCCAGATCAGCGACGCGAACAAAAGCGGCACATGCACCACATTAACGCCGGAAAACCAGATTTTCCCTTCCTGCTGGCGGGCATGCAGATAGGCATTGGCCTGCCCCGGCATGAAATGAGCAAAGCCATCATTCAGCACCCATTCGGTCGGGCTGATGCCATCACCGGTGCGGATCATGAAGAACTGACGGAACGAAGCCCACAGGCCGGAACCGAGAATTTCCAGCGGATAGCGTTTGAGGCTTTCGCGCACCAGAAATTCATATTCCTCGCGTGGGCCGTAGAAGCGGCCAATTTTATTAAAAGGCGTGTAAGGGCCCCACAAATAAGAATCCGCCGTCTTGGGCAGGTAATCCTTGTAGGGGCAGAGCTGCAGCTTGTGGGTGGGGCAAACCGCATACAGGGTCTTTTTCGCGGTGCCATCACCGATCAGGCGGGCGGCAAAGAAAATCGTACCCGAGCGGTTGAGAAAGACTTTGCCGGTCAGCGTGTAGTTCGCCGCCATGGTCAGCGCGATGGCCAGAAACACCGTCAGCGCAGGCAGCAACGGGTTGGCCCGCGGCAGCCGCACACGATGGCGCAGCAGTAGCGCACCCAGCACAAAGACGATGGTGACCAGCGTCAGCCCGCCCGCCAGACCAAGATGGGACGGATGGGCCCCAATAGCCAAAGCCCCGACCAGCACGGTCAACCCGCTGCGCAGCCAGCCCATCTGCCGCCGCCGAAAGCCGACCAGATACAGTGTCAGCACCACAATCGGGGTCAGACAGTCAGGTTCGACCTGCCCGGCGATCCAGGCAATGCCGGAAAACAGCGTAATCAGCGCGCCCAGACCCAGCATAGCCCACAGGCTGGTGCGCGGGCGCAAACTGCGCGCCAGCTGTACCATAACGAACGAGATGATCAGGCATTGCGCCCCGGCAACGAACCACAGGCTGGTGCGCCCCTGCACATAACGCAGGAACAGCGAATAGACCGGGGATCGTTCTGGCACAAAGACTTCGGCAAAACCTTCCAGCATGTACGCGCCGGAATCAAAGAACAGCAGCGGAAAGCCATTCCACAGCGCCGCATGCAGCAGAACCGGCACCAACAGCACGATGGCCAGCAGTTCGTACGGCCAATAGCCGATCGGGGCCCGGGCAAGCACCCGTGCCAAATTGCGCGTTAAACTTTGAAGACGCGTACCCCAACTGGCGGAGCTCACGCCCACGGACGGACTTATATTCATGTCGTTGTTGTTAAAGATTCTGCTTCAGAGACTTAAACCTGCCGCAGACCAGAGAAAAGCGCAAACCCTGATCTGTACTACCATTACGAAAAGCTGTGATGAAACCAGGACTAGAGGTTGACAGCCGCCCCGCGCACCCTACACTGCTGCACGTTCCAGGGCGTTTCATCCTTTCACGAAAAACGATGAAGCGCCCTAACCCTATTTATATTGGCGCGCGTCCTGTCCGAAAACCGGTAAAGCCACTTTTCGGCAAAGCGCTCTGGTTTATATTGGCGCGCTTAAATCTTCCGAAAACCGGTAAACCCGCTTTTCGAAAGAAGGCGCTCTGGCACAGGGGACCTTCATGGCGGACTTCCGGCAAAAAGCCGTGCCTTCACCGCTTTCACCCTTTCTGACGATCTTTCGCTGGCCGATCACCATGGCGACCTCCATCATCCACCGCGTGACCGGGGTTGGTCTGGCGGGCGGCGCGGTTGTGCTGGCCTGGTGGCTGTTTGCCATTGCGGGCGGTCCCGAAAGTTACGGCCAGTTCTATCGTCAGGCGATCACACCGCTGGGCAAGCTGTTTCTTTATGGCTTTGCCTGGGCGCTGAGCTATCACTTCTTCAACGGTATCCGCCATCTGTGCTGGGACTTTGGTCGCGGCTTCGAGATGAAAAACGCCAACCGCTCGGGCCTGATCGTTATTGTGGCATCGGTTGTGGCGGTGATTGCGATCTATCTGATCGTCCATTTCGGCCTTACGGGGTACTATGATGAGCCTTGATACGCCGCTGCATAAGGTGCGTGGCCTTGGGTCGGCCCATTCCGGTGTCGGCTCTTTCGCCTATCAACGCGTGACCGCGCTGATCCTCATTCCGCTGACGCTGTGGTTTGCCATCACGGTGATCGGCCTGACCGGTGTCCGCGAAGTCTCGGCCCTGATCTTCCTGTCCAGCCCGATGCATGCCATTCTGATGGCGGTGTTTGCACTGGCGGGGCTGTCACATCTGGCGCTGGGCCTGCGTGAGGTCATCACCGATTACATCCAGCATGGCGGGGTCAAACTGATCCTGCTTTTGGCGGTGTATTGCTTCTGCGCGGGCACGGGACTGGTCTGCTGTTTCAGTCTGTTGCGCATTTCTCTTTAAAGCGTCTTGTATTTTAAGGCGTCTTGAGACGGGGACCCGACATGCACGCATATCCTTTTACCGATCATACCTTTGACGTGGTGGTGGTCGGCGCCGGTGGCGCCGGATTGATGGCGACGCTGGAATGCGCCCGCCGCGGCCTTAAAACGGCCTGTATCAGCAAGGTTTTTCCCACCCGCAGTCATACCGTCGCCGCACAGGGGGGCGTTGCCGCCGCCCTTGGCAATATGGGCGAGGATGACTGGCGCTGGCACATGTATGACACGGTGAAGGGATCGGACTGGCTTGGCGATCAGGACGCCATTGAATATCTGTGCAAGAACGCCCCCAGCGCAGTCTACGAGCTGGAACATTACGGCGTGCCGTTCTCGCGTACCGATGAAGGCAAGATTTATCAGCGCGCCTTCGGCGGTATGACGTCAGACTTCGGCAAAGGCACGGTACAGCGCACCTGCGCCGCTGCCGACCGCACCGGCCACGCCATTTTGCAAACGCTTTATGGCCAGTGCCTGAAGCAGAAAGTCAATTTCTTCATTGAATATTTCGCCCTTGATCTGATTACCACTGATGGCGCCGTACGCGGATTAATGGCGTGGAATCTGGCCGATGGCTCGATCCACCGCTTCCGCGCCCATCGGGTTATTCTGGCCACCGGCGGTTATGGCCGGATCTATTTCTCCTGCACCGGGGCACACACACAAACCGGTGACGGTAATGCCATGGTGCTACGCGCCGGCCTGCCAGTACAGGATATGGAATTCATCCAGTTCCACCCCACCGGCATTTATGGCGTCGGCACACTGATTACCGAGGGCGTGCGCGGCGAAGGCGGCTTCCTGACCAATTCGGAAGGCGAGCGCTTTATGGAACGCTATGCCCCCCACGCCAAAGATCTGGCCTCGCGCGATGTGGTCAGCCGCGCCATCACGATGGAGGTGCGGCAGGGCCGGGGCTGTGGCCCCAACAAGGACTATGCCAATCTGCATCTGGCCCACCTGCCCGCCGAACTGATCGCCGAACGGCTGCCCGGCATTGCCGAAAGCGCCCGGATCTTCGCCGGTGTCGATGTCACCAAAGAGCCGATCCCGGTCCAGCCCACCGTGCATTATAATATGGGCGGCATCCCGACCAATCACTGGGGCGAGGTGGTCACGCTTAAAGACGGCGATCCCGAAACCATTGTGCCCGGCCTGATGGCGGTGGGCGAAGGGGCCTGCGTCTCGGTCCATGGTGCCAACCGGCTGGGATCAAATTCGCTGATCGATCTGATCGTCTTCGGCAAGGCGGTCGGCCAGCGTTGCGAGGAAACCCTGAAAGGGCACGACCTGCCCCACCCCGACCTGCCCAAGGATGCAGGCGATGAATCGCTCTATCGTTTCGACCGCTTACGCAACGCCCGGGGCGGCACCCCCACCGCCCAGATGCGCCTTGCCATGCAGAAGGCGATGCAGGAAGACGCCGCCGTTTTCCGCACCGAGGAAACCATGGCCAGCGGTGTGAAACGCATCCGCGACATCTATGCCGGGTTGCCGGATATCAGCATTTCCGACCGCTCGATGATCTGGAACAGCGATCTGATCGAAAGCCTGGAATATGAAAATCTCATCGCCCAGGCATCGGTAACGATCAACTCGGCACTGGCCCGCCAGGAAAGCCGCGGCGGCCATGCGCGGGAGGATTACCCAAAACGTGATGACGAAAACTGGATGAAGCACACCCTGTCCTGGTTCGACGCCAGAAGCGGTGGCGTCTGCCTCGACTACCGGCCCGTGCACACCTACACCCTGACCGGGGAGGCCCAGTATATCCCACCCAAAGAACGGGTATATTAGGCTTATATTACGAAGGATTTAGCACAATT
>JBAVPS010000418.1:0-3323 GCA_049693315.1 Rhizomicrobium sp.
CCTCGCGTCAGACCAACCGGATTTCCGCCAATGTGTCGGGTTTCCTTGGTACCACGCGGATTGCGCTCAACGATAATCTGCTCGACCAGTGCAGCCCGTCAGAAGTGCTGGCGGTGCTGGGCCACGAGATCGGCCATTACGTCATGAACCATGTCGGGCACATGCTGCTCGAATTTGCCTTTCTGCTGGCGACACTGTTTGCGCTGGTGGCCTACTCCTTCCGTGCACTGATGAAACGTTTCGGTGTGAAATGGGGGATCAGCAGCGAAACCGACCCGGCCGGTTTACCGCTGATGGTGGCGCTGTTTTCGTTTTTCATGTTCTGGACCACGCCGGTGTTCAACACCATCACCCGCACGGCAGAACAACAGGCCGATGTCTTCGGCCTCAATGCCGCGCGCCAGCCTGACGCCTTTGCCGAAGTGACGCTGAAACTCAGCACCTATCGCAAGCTGGCACCATCAGCATTTGAAGAATTCTGGTTCTATGACCACCCGTCGGGGCGCACCCGCATTCTGACGGCGATGCGCTGGAAAAAGGCCCATATGTATGATGCTGACATCGCTTCCGGCCCGATCTCACCGGGACAGGGCGGCGCACCGAATTCAGGCTGGAAGTAACGGGCGCACACCGCCTCAGTAAAGAGGGGCAGCCATATTCCATGCATCCCTAGAAATGATTTCACGTCCCGTAGGTGCCTTTTTAAGCAATTTTTTTTCTGGGATGCTCGAAACACCGGGGTATTTCGTTCCGTTAAATTTCAGCAGAGCCGTACCCGGCACCACCCCACCACCAGATACGAACACCGTTAAATCGTGCCAACCATTGGTAACAGAGGGCAAAACCATGACCGGTGTCTGGATAATGGTGTGTCTAGAAACCATGCGGTAACTATCGCCTTGCGGCTCAAGCACAAGCATACTGCACCCGCTAGTACCGCAAAAAGACTGTTCCGTTATATATATAATAATTTCCGGCTTATCACCCGGGTGAAGATAGACCGCACGCACAACACCCGACGGCGTGGAAATCCGAGCTGGATGTCGGCTCGAAAAATATTGTTTCAAAAATGCTTGCAGAGCCGGATTGTCAGCAGGTTTTACAACGGAAACATCTTGTGCCTGTGCAGAAGTCACCAAAAGAATGGCCCCCGCGATAACAGAAAACATCTTACCGAACATATTACGCCCCCACCAACGCCACAATCCTATCCGACACACCATAGTCATCCCCGGCGCAAGCGAACCTGCCGTGAGCGATATATTACGGCAGTGCAGCACCCAGCTTCGATAAAAACTGGTTGGCAATGATGCGCTGTTCATCACTCCAGCTTGCCAGATGACTGACCGCAAGCTGGGCCTGACTTTTCAGGATCACGCCATCTTCCAGAATTTTGAGGCCGTTGGCGACCAGCGTCGAACCGGTTGAGGTGATATCGACGATGATTTCCGCCGTGCCCGCCGTGGGTGCGCCTTCGGTCGCCCCGTCGCTGGGCACGATGCGGTAATCGGCAATACCGGCGCGGGCAAAGAAGCGGCGGGTGATGCGGGCATATTTGGTCGCCACGCGCAGACGGCGACGATTTTTGAGGGCAAAGGCGGCGCAGACATCATCCAGATCGGCCATGGTGAACACGTCGATCCAGCTTCTGGGCACCGCCACCACAACATCGGCAAACCCAAAGCCAAGCGGCTTTAACAGCGACACCCGCCCTTCGATATCCGGCATGGCTTCACGGATCAGATCTTCCCCGGTGACACCCAGATGCAGATCGCCCGACACCAGCCCGGCGGCAATTTCTGATGACGCCAGCAGCATGACATCAATGCCCGGCAGGCCATCGACCACGGCGCGATAGCCGCGCGCGCCCGAGACCTGGGTCATTGAGATGTCGACCTTGGACAGCCGCGTGCTGAGCTGATCGCGCAGGCGGCCTTTGGACGGAATGGCCAACGTCAATGGTTCACTCATTGGGCTCCCCCCCGGGCAGCAAAAATCTTTTCCGGGCTCAAGGCGCAGCCCACAGCGGTGGTCCCGCGCGGCCCCCCCAACGCCTCCATCAGCGTGTCATAGCGGCCGCCACCGGCCACTTCCAGCGCCCCGCCACCAGCGCGCGCCCAGAACTCGAACACAAAGCCGGTGTAATATTCCAGGCTGCGCCCGAAATGACCGACAAAGGTAATCTTACCCGACGGCACACCGAGTTTTTCCAACGTCGCCAGCCGCAGTTCCATCGCCTTCAGGGGCTTTTCCATGGTGATGAACACCGGCTTGGTCAGTTTGCGCACCTCGGCCAAAGCCTGCGGCGCGGGGCCTTTGATCGCCAGAAAACTTTTGATCATATCGGCAACCGACGCCTTGAGCCGGGGCGAGGTGCCATCGGAAGCCTGCAAAATCAGCCGGTCGATAATTTCCTCGCGAGAGCGCCCGGCCAGCGGAGCCTCGGCTTCTTTATCAAGCAGGGCCTCGATGGCGGGGCGCAGCTCGGCGGGCTTCAGGCTATGCAGATCTTCAATGACCCGTTCGGCATCATTGGCCGCACCATGCACCATGCGGTCGAGCAGCGCCTCGAAATAGCCGGTGCGCCAGAAATGGCGTTTTAAACGCCCGCGCCATTGTTCCGGCACCTCCAGCGCATCGACTAATGTGGAGAACATCTGCAGATCGCCGATGATCATCTGGAAACTGCGCAGACCCGAGGCGCGCAACGCCTCTACCGTCAGGGTGAGCATTTCGGTTTCACCGGCGGCGCGATCTTCCAGCCCCAACAGTTCGGCACCGGTCTGGGCAAACTGGCCCGGCTCGCCTTCCGCACGGTAGCGGAAGGTCGGCCCGCGATAGCACAGCCGCGCCGGTAAGGGCCGCTTACTATCGACGGCATATTTACAGGCCGGAATGGTCAGGTCGGGACGCAGGCACAGCTCGGTCCCGGCCGGATCGGTCAGCTCGAACGTCCGCCTACGGATTTCCTCGCCGGAGCGGTCGACGAACAATGTCGCCGGTTGCAGGATCGAGGGCTGGATACGACCATAGCCCTTGTCCTGAAACACCCCCAGGATCGACGTGCTGATATCTTCCAGCGCGGTGATCTTGTCCTGCTCCAACGTCGGAAATGTCGGCATACTTTACGCCCCCCTTAGCAAACCCTGCACCTGTGCCACCAGTTCAGCCCTTGGCACCGTGATCTGTGCCGCACGCGCGCCAACCCATTCGGCACGGCTTTCCACCGTTTTGGCGATTTCAGCGCCCCTGGCCAGATCCTTGACGATGACCTGACCTGCGGCACGTTCATCCGGCCCCTCAATCACCACAAGGGCCGCGCC
>JBAVPS010000419.1:0-1941 GCA_049693315.1 Rhizomicrobium sp.
TTGGTGGCCGGATCACGCCCAACAATGATATGCAGCGGCGACAGCAGCGCCTGCACATCCTGCAAGGCAGACTGCCCTGATGCCCCCGCAGGCAGCCGCAGCTTGACGATACGGTCTGCACCAACATCGCTTTCGCTGGCGACGATAATCTTATCCAGCTCTGTTTTATGAGCCGCAAGATAAGCTTCCGACGCGCCACCGGTTTCTTCCGAACCCCACAGCACCACGCGGATGGTGCGTTTGGGGTGCTTGGGCAATGACGCCACCAGCTTTGCCGCAGCCACAGTAATGGCCACACCGGCACCATCGTCGATGGCCCCCAACCCCGGGTCCCAGCTATCGATATGCCCACCGATCACCAAGGCCTCGTCAGGCTTGTCGCGGCCCTTGATATCGCCGGAGATATTCCAGGCCATGGTATCGGGTTGTTCCGTAGACTGCATAGTAAGCTTCAGCCGCACCGGACCACACTTGGCCAGATAGGCCAGAAGATCAGCATCGGGCACCCCAAGCGCCGCCGCCGGAATCTTCAAACCATCCCGATAGGACGAAACCCCGGTATGCGGCGCACGCCCCGTCCCCGTTGAGACGGAGCGGATAAGATAGGCCACAGCACCTTTTTTCGCCGCTTCGGATGCGGCATAGCGGATCGCGACATCCGCACCATAGCCCGCACCATCTTCCGTACGCGTCATTGGTTGATTGATCAGAACAATCTTGCCGGCAAAAGCGTTTGGTGCGGCATTGATCAGTGCCGACAACCCATCAAGCACCACAACATCAGCTTCGACGCCGCCCGCCGGGGTCGGCACCGAATGGCCTAAGCCGACCATCGCCAGCTTAAGCGGATAAGGTGCCACCAAATCTGCGCTTTCCGTCCCACGCGCCCAGGACGGTTTGGCGAAAGCCTCAGCATGGACATTGGTGAAGCCCAAAGCCTTCAGCTTGGCAATGGCCCAGTCCCGTGCACGGGCGGCCGCCGGGCTGCCTGCCGGGCGCGGCCCAACCTCGTAACTCAAAGACTGCACCACGTCCCATGCGGTGTTGTCTGCCAGCGCCTGATCGCGCAAATGCGCGGCGGTCGCCGCATCACCCGCCCAAACCGGAACAGATACACATGCCGCCAGGCATGCCGCGTAAAAAGCACGCATTAAATACGCCCCCATTAATGAGATGATTGGTTAGTCGCCGTCGCCTGACGGCGGCGATAAACCTCGACCGAATAAAACTGCTGCCACAGAACATAGTCCTGGCTCAGCATACGGACGAATGCCTCCCGTTCGGCCCCGCGCATATAAAACGGCACCGGATTTTTCTTTTCTGTTACAATGTAGCGTGGCCGAAGCCCGAGCAGACGGGCAAATTCATCAGCCGAGACATACCCCGCATGAGCCAGAGGCCCCGCCACCGCAGCGCGCGTGATGTTGCTGGGGTGTACCGCCAGCGGGGATGGCGGCGCATCCGCCAGATAAAAATAGACCAGATTGTCATCCACCGCCCAGACACGATCGCCGATTTTTCGGTCTGCGGCAATGGCAGTAGCCGCCGCGCGCGCGCCATAACGGGCCACCATCTGATGGGGGGTGAATATGGCAATCGCCGCACCGGGTAGCGCGAACCCGGCCGCCAGAACTACGGCCAGAATGGTGATCAGCGCCTTGGGACTGCGCCAGCCGGTAAAGGATGGACTCTGTAAGAGTGTCGCCAGCGCCGGGGTACCAAAGGGCAGCAGCAATAGGAAATAATGGGCAAAAAACTCACCCGCACCAACGGCGGAATAAAACGTCGCCAGGAAGACCAGACCGATCATCGCCAGATCGCGGCAGGCATAGCCCGCCCGACCATCCGTAGACGTGTCATCTGCCACAGAAGAAAAAGGTGCCCGTATAAAGCCACACAGTTTACCCAAGCCCGGTCCGCGCAGCAGCAGCACCATGCCCC
>JBAVPS010000420.1:0-3868 GCA_049693315.1 Rhizomicrobium sp.
TCCGCATGGCGCCGATCCATCACCATTTCGAACAGCTCGGCTGGAAAGAACCGACCATCGTCATTCGCTTCTGGATCATTGCAGTAATCCTGGCCCTGGTCGGGCTTTCCACCCTGAAACTGCGCTGAGGCACGAATGATCCCGATCCGTTCCGCACAAGGCAAATATTGCGCCGTCTTCGGACTGGCCCGTTCCGGGCTGTCCGCGGCCAAAGCCTTGCGTCTGGGCGGTGCCACCGTGGTGGTGTGGGATGATCGTCAGGATGCCCGCGCGGCAGCCAATGAAGTGGGCTTCGATATTCGTCCGTGGCAGGAATGGCCGTGGGAGGATTTAAGCAGTCTGATCTTAAGCCCCGGCGTGCCGCTGACCCACCCGGCCCCGCATGAGGTTGTGCTCAAGGCGCACGAGGCCGGGGTTGAGGTGATCGGTGATGTCGAACTGTTCGCCCGCGAAATCCGCCCCAATGCAGAAGAGGCCGGTCGCGCCCCGGTTATCGCGGTTACCGGCACCAATGGTAAATCGACCACCACGGCGCTGATCGGTCATATTCTGAATGCTTGCGGCTATCAGGCCATCATCGGTGGCAATATCGGCACGCCGGTGCTGGATCTGCCCGGCCCGGCGGGCAAGTGCGTTTATGTGCTGGAGCTGTCATCCTTCCAGATTGATCTGGCCCCCAGCCTCAAATCCGATGTTGCGGTGCTGTGCAACATCACCCCCGATCATATCGACCGTCACGGTACGCTGGAAAACTATGCCGCCATCAAGGCGCGTCTTTTGAAGCAGGCTTCGCCTGACTGCCTGCGCGTTATCGGGGTCGATGACAGCTATTCTGCCGCCATTTTCACCGCCGTGGTTGCAGCGGGTGGACGGGCGATTCCGGTTTCCTCGGGCAAGATCTTAAGTCGTGGCATCTTCGTGCTGTCGGGCGAAATGTACGAGGCGCAGTCGAGCCACACCGCAAAAATTATGGACCTCCTGAATGCCGCCCATCTGCCCGGCAGCCATAACTGGCAGAATGCGGCGCTGGCCTTTGCCGCGACCCGCAGCTTTATCAAAAGCAGTCGTATGGCCGCCACCGCCATTGCCGATTTCCCCGGCCTTAAGCATCGTATTGAAGATGTCGGCCGGCTGGGCCCTATCCGCCTGATTAATGATTCCAAGGCAACCAATGCCGAAGCCGCTGCCAAGGCGCTGGCCTGCTTTGAAGATGTGTTCTGGATCGCCGGTGGCCGGCCCAAATCCGACGGTATCGCATCGCTGGCGCCCTTGTTTCCGCGCATCCGTAAAGCCTTCCTGATTGGCGAGGCTGCGGAAAGCTTTGCCGCCACGCTGGGCGATGATGTCGATCATGTCATCAGCGGTACGCTGGAGGCGGCGCTGGCCGCAGCCTGCGAAGCGGCCGCGGTATCGGGCTCTGCTCATCCGGTTGTGCTGTTGTCACCGGCCTGCGCATCCTTCGATCAGTTCCGTGATTTCGAAGACCGGGGCGAAGCGTTTCGGACCCTGGCCGCCCGTTTCATCGCTGCATCCTATAAGGTGGCATCATGATCAGTCGGGCAAGCCGTGGACCTTTGTCGGAATGGTGGTGGACCGTCGACCGCATCAGTTTCTTCCTGATTTTGGGGCTGATGGCGATTGGCTTGATGCTGGCGGTGGCGGCCAGCCCCACCGTGTATGGCGGCCCGATGTCGGCGGGCACCTTTGTGTTTGCTTTCAAACAGGTTGCCTTTGCCGGTCTGGCGATTGCCATTCTGATCGGCATTTCGTCGCTGCAGCCATCGCAGATTGGCTCGCTCGCTATTGTGGTGTTTGGCATTGGTTTACTTGGCTCGCTGGCGGTGCTGTTTCTGGGGACCGAGGTTCATGGTGCGCGCCGCTGGCTCGATTTCGGGCCGCTGGCCTTGCAGCCATCTGAATTCATCAAGCCGGGTTTTGCCGTGCTGACGGCGGGGTTGCTGACCTCGCCACTGACGCAGAATTACTCGCGCCCCGCGGTCAGTCTGGCGGTGTTGCTGCCAGCGGTGCTGGTGTTGGTGCTGCAACCCGATATTGGTCAGACTTTTCTGCTGGTGGCTTTGTGGGCGGCGCTGTTGTTCTTCGCCGGTCTGTCCACCAAGTGGATCTGGGTGATCGGTGCGGTGACCGCTGCTCTGGTGGGCATTGCCTATCTGGTGTTCGACCATGTGCACCACCGTATTCAGCAGTTTCTTGATCCGTCCGAGGCGGGTTATCAGGCCGGGCTGTCGCTGCGGGCCTTTGCCCATGGTGGTTTCTTCGGCACCGGGCCGGGGGCGGGGACGGTCAAATACCGTCTGCCCGAAGCCCATTCCGATTACATCTTCGCCGTGGCGGGTGAGGAGTTTGGTTTTATCCTCTGCGCCATTATTGCGGCGCTGTTCTGCGTGCTGGCGGTACGGCTGATGCTGCGCTCCGCCACCGCGCGCGAGCCGTTCGTCCAGCTGGCCGGGGCCGGGCTTGCCATGGTGATGGCGTTGCAGGCCTTCATCAATATGGGGGTGGCGGTCAGTTTGTTGCCGTCCAAGGGCATGACCTTGCCGTTCATCTCTTACGGTGGTTCGTCGCTGTTTGCGATTTCAATCACCAAGGGTTTTGCCCTCGGGCTGACCCGTAACCGCCCACAGCTTATGCTGCAGGAAAAGACCACCAACTGGGAAGGGGCCAAGGCATGAGTGTGTATGTTCTCACCGCTGGCGGTACCGGTGGCCATCTGTTCCCGGCGGAAGCGCTGGCGGGCGTGTTGCAGGCCCGTGGTCATGACGTGGTGCTGATGACCGATGCCCGGGGCAAGAAATTTTCCGGCGCGCTGGCCGGGGCGCGCATCATCACGGTGCCGTCGGCGGCGCTGTCGGGCCGCTCTGTCGTCAAGCTGGCGCTGGCACCGTTCAAGATTGCGGCGGGTTTCCTCTGCAGCGCTGGGCATTTCAGAAAGCTGAAACCCGCGGCGGTAATCGGCTTTGGCGGTTATCCCTCGGTGCCGGTGATGCTGGCGGCGGTGGCGGGGGGCTACCTTACGGCGATTGTGTCGCCCGATGCCCTGCTGGGCCGCGCCAACCGGCTTTTGATGAACCGGGTCGATGCCATCGCGGCGAATTTCCCGCTGGTACGGTTTCTGCCCAAACATATGGGCCGTGTGGTATATACCGGCAATCCACTGCGCCCGGCGGTGCTGGCGATCAGCCCCGCGCCTTATGATCCGCCCACGGCTGATGGGCCGATCCGTCTGACGGTTTTCGGGGGCAGTCAGGGTGCGCGGGTGTTTAGCGATGTGGTGCCCGAAGCGCTGTCGCTGTTGCCCGAAGCGCTCCGCGCCCGGCTCGATCTGGTGCAGCAGTGCCGCGCCGAAGACATCGATACGGTGCGTGCAGGCTATGAAAAGCTGGGTATCCGGGCGGTGCTGAAATCCTTCTTTGACGACATGCCCGCCCAGATGGCGCGCGCGCATCTGGTTATTGGCCGTTCCGGTGCCGGTACGGTCAGCGAGCTGGCCACGATTGGTCGCCCTGCTATTCTGGTACCGCTGCCCTATGCCCTCGACGACAACCAGACCCCCAATGCCGAAGCGCTGGTGACGGTGGGCGGTGGCTGGCGTGTGGCCCAGAAAGATTTTACGGCGCAAAAGCTTGCCGATCATTTGCAGCAGATTTTTGCCGATCCCGCCGACTTGAGCCAACGCGCCGCAAACGCCCGCGCCCTGGCCAAGCCGCATGCCACCGAGGCACTGGCCGATCTGGTGGAAAGTTTGGAGAAGAAACGTGACTAAGCCCGCACAGACCCGTGTTCCGCTCGATATCGGCGCGATCCATTTCATTGGCATCGGCGGTATCGGTATGAGCGGCATTGCCGA
>JBAVPS010000421.1:0-4255 GCA_049693315.1 Rhizomicrobium sp.
GCATGTTGATTCCGGCTATCATGTTGTCGGGATGAAGGCTGAAGACGCCCCCGATCTGGTGGTTAAGAAAACGGAGTAATATAATGAAAAAAATGGAATTTGATGTCATCGAAAAAGTTCAAGGCAGTTTAATTTCTTATGTCGCAAAACTTCAGGGTGTGGATGAGGAAATCCAACTGCAGCAATCAAATCCTGGTAGTTATCCAGAAATTACGACATATCTCAAAAAACTCGGCTTAGACGTAAGCCTTGTATATGACGCAAGCTTGGGTGATACGCTACAAGGGCAGAGATGGTCTTATAATCGGAATGTGTGTGTTGTTGTTGTCAATGATATGCCTAGAACTATTTTTAGAATTGGTTGACTGACCCCATAAATTTCCTTTCGCAATTAAATTAGTCCATACTAGGCCCCATCGTTATAAAACGTTGGGGCCTTTTTCATGTCGTTCAACACCATCGGTCAGTTGTTCCGCGTCACCACCTTTGGCGAAAGCCATGGCCCCGCCTTGGGCTGCGTGATTGACGGTTGCCCGCCAGGAATCCCGCTGACTGAAGCCGATATTCAGATTGATCTTGACCGGCGCAAGCCCGGCGGCTCCAAATTCGTCACCCAGCGGCGCGAAACCGACATGGTGCACATTCTCTCCGGCGTATTTCAGGATGAACGGATGGAGTTGCCGCTGACCACCGGCACCCCCATCGCGCTGATGATCGAAAACACGGATCAGCGTTCCAAAGATTATGGCGATATCCGCGACAAGTTCCGCCCCGGCCATGCCGATTATCCCTATTTCGTTAAATACGGCCTGAGGGATTATCGCGGTGGTGGGCGGTCCTCGGCGCGCGAAACCGCGGCACGGGTGGCTGCCGGTGCGGTGGCCAAAAAAGTGCTGGCCTCGCTTTATCCGAATTTCTCGGTCCATGGTGCCATGGCGCAGCTGGGTGCCCTGAAAGCCGGGCGGGAAAACTGGAACTGGGCGGAGACTGCCAATAACCCGTTCTTTTGCCCCGATGCGGCCTCTGTGGTGGCGTGGGAGGAATATCTGGAGGGCATCCGCAAGAATGGCTCCTCGATCGGTGCTGTGGTCGAGGTGGTGGCCGATGGCCTGCCCGCGGGCCTTGGTGCGCCGCTCTATGGCAAGCTGGATGGGGATCTTGCCAGTGCCTTCATGGGCATTAATGCGGTCAAAGGGGTCGAAATCGGCGAAGGTTTCGCCGCTGCCGAACTGACCGGCGAAGAAAACGCCGACGAAATGCGGGCCAGTAACAGCGGGCGACCGGATTTTCTCAGCAACCACGCTGGCGGTATTCTGGGCGGACTGTCGACCGGACAGCCGATTGTGGTGCGTTTTGCGGTTAAACCGACATCTTCCATCCTTACCCCGCGCCATACCGTTGATATTCGGGGGGGCGATACCGATATTGTCACCAAGGGCAGGCACGATCCTTGTGTCGGCATTCGCGCTGTGCCCGTCGGCGAGGCGATGATGGCCATTATTCTGGCCGATCACGCTCTGCGCCATCGGGGGCAAATCGGCGCGTAAATTCCCGGGAGGGGAAGCGTTATGGCTGGGTTCGGAATGATTTTTCTGGTCGTTGTTATCATCGTGGCGTTGATCGTGGTGCAGGGGACGGTGGTGACCGTCAAACAGCAGACCGGCGCGATTATCGAGCGTTTCGGCAAATATTTGCGTACCGCTGCACCGGGGCTGAGTTTTAAGGTGCCCTTTATTGATGCGGTGGTGCAGCGCGTCAGTTTGCGGGTTCAGCAGCTGATCGTCGATGTCGAGACCAAGACCCGCGACAATGTCTTTGTGCGGCTGTCGGTGGCGGTGCAGTACCGCGTTGTGCCGGGCAGCGAGGCGGATTCGTTCTACAAGCTGCAAAACCATGAAGAGCAGATCCGGTCCTATGTCCTCGACGTGGTGCGCGCCAAAGTGCCGAACATGAACCTCGACGAGGTGTTCGAGCGTAAAGACGATATCGGCGTTGCGGTGAAGACTGAGCTGGACGTCTCGATGAAGATTTACGGTTTCGAGATTCCCAATGCGCTGGTCACCGATGTCAATCCCGCCGACAATGTCAAAGCGGCGATGAACGAAATTCAGACCCAGCAGCGGCTGCAGGTTGCCGCCGCCGCCAAGGGCGAGGCCAACAAGATTCTGGTGGTCAAAAACGCCGAGGCTGAGGCCGAATCCAAGCGTCTGCAGGGCGAGGGCATCGCCAAACAGCGCCGCGCCATCGTCGATGGCTTACGTGAATCCATTGCTGCCTTCACCGACAAGATCGGTGGCGTCAACGAGCATGAAGTGCTGAATCTGGTGCTGATGACGCAGTATTTCGATACGTTGAAAGAAGTGGGTATTTCGGCGGATTCCAAAGTGATTTTGATCCCCCATGCCCCCGGCGGCATGACCGATACCGCCGAGCAGCTGCGCAACGCCATCATCGCCGGTACCGAAAGTACAAACGCGAAAAAGGCCTGATCTGCGGGGTGTAACGCTTAAAAAAGGCGCTGGTAACAGCGCCTTTTTTGTTACTGTTCCAGCTTGCGGAAGAAGCAGGTCGGCGCGCCGGTGTGGCAGGCCGAACCGGTCTGCTCGATTTTCAAAAGCACGGTGTCGCCGTCGCAGTCGATATAGGCTTCTTTGAGATGCTGCACGTGGCCGGATGTTTCGCCCTTGCGCCAGCGGCTCATGCGCGAACGCGACCAGTAGACGACTTGCCCGCTTTGCAGGGTTTCTTCCAGCGTATCGCGGTTCATCCAGGCTAGCATCAGGACTTCGCCATCCGAAACGCGCTGAGCAATCACGGGAACCAGACCGGCGTCGTTGTATTTGACGGCGGCCAGAAACGCATCGCGTAAGATTGTATCAGTCATTGTTTTAACGGGTGGGGCTTTGCCCACCATCGTTTCCTTACAGGTTCAGGCCTTCCGATTAACGGCTCGGATAGGCGCGTTGTAACGCCGCTTCCAGATCGGCAATCAGATCGCCGATATCTTCCAGCCCGGCATGCATCCGGATGACCGGGCCCTGGGCTGCAAAGGGGCGGGCCGTGCGGGTAAATCTAGCAGGAATCACCAAACTTTCATAGCCACCCCAGGAATAGCCGATGCCAAAATGCTTAAAACCGGCAAAGAAGGCGTCCAGATCGGCCCCCGCTTTCAGCTCGAGCCCGAACAGCCCGCAGGCCCCGGTAAAGTCGCGCTGCCACAGCGCGTAACCGGGATCTTCGGGGCGGGCCGGGAACAGAATACGTGTCACTTCCGGCCGTTCGGCCAGCCAGTCAGTCAGGGCAAAGGCATTTTCCTGATGGCGCTTTAAGCGTACCGCCAGGGTGCGCAGGCCCCGCAAAGCCAGATAGCAGTCATCGCCCGCGATATAGAGGCCGAGATCGCTGACCGTGGCGGTCAGCCGTTCGGCATAGTCTGCATTGGCGCTGATGGTGCCCATCATGACATCGGAATGGCCGCAAATGTATTTGGTGGCCGCGTGGATGTTGAGGTCAACGCCATGGGCCAGCGCCGCAAAATGCAGCGGTGTCGCCCAGGTGCTGTCGGCCAGCACTGCCGCGCCATGGGCATGGGCCACGGCGGCAATGGCGGGAATATCCTGCATTTCAAAGGTCAGCGAGCCGGGGGCTTCGCAATAGATCGCCTTGGTATTGGGCCGGATCAGCGCGGCAATCCCGGCACCAATGGTCGGGTCGTAATAGGTGGTTTCGATACCGAATTTCTTCAGCTGGGTTTCGCACAGGTGCCGCGTCGGCCAATAGCAGGTGTCGGTCATCAGCAAATGGTCGCCAGCGCTGCACACAGCCATTACAGCGGTGGCAATGGCGTTCAGGCCCGAGGGCAGGGTGACCGTGCGCGTGGCACCCTCCAGCGCTTCCAGCGCCTCCTCCAGACTGCGGGTGGTCGGTGTGCCGTGGCGGCCATAGGTGTAGGGCGCGTCCTCGGCCTTCAGCGCTGCCAGACTGTCATAAAGGATGGTCGAGGTGCGATAGACCGGGGTGTTGACGGTGCCGTAATGCGCCACGCTCATGCGTCCGGCGGCAACGAGTGTTGTTTCAGCTTTGGAAGATTCGTCTGATGTGCTCAACGCGTTTACCCGTTGGTGGTTAAAGGCTTGCTGGCCATGAAAAAGGCGGGCCCCGATGGGAGCCCGCCTTTATAGAAGCAGATTAATCGGCCCTGTAGAAGCAGATTAATTGATGCCGCAGAAGCGGATTAGTTGATCCCGTGCATGCC
>JBAVPS010000422.1:0-6027 GCA_049693315.1 Rhizomicrobium sp.
CGGCATGGTGCCACCACCGAAAACGTCAAACGTTACATTGATTTTGCCGCCGCTAATGGTTTTGCCGAAGTGCTGGTCGAAGGCTGGAACGAAGGTTGGGATGGTATCTGGTTTGCGGATGGGGCCGATTTTTCCTTCACCAAGTCTTATGCGGATTTCGATATTGTTGCGCTGGCGGCTTATGCCAAAACTAAGGGCGTTAAGCTGATCGGCCATCATGAAACCGCCGGGAATATCGCCCATTATGAGGCGCAGCTCAAAGATGGCCTCGATCTCTATCAGCACCTTGGCTATGACAGCGTTAAAACCGGTTATGTTGCCGATGCCGGGGGCGTGCGGGCACTCGGTCCTGATGGCAAGATTCATTTTGAATGGCACGATGGTCAGGTGATGAGCCGTCACCATCTTTATGTGGTGACCGAGGCGGCCAAGCGTCATATCAGCATCGACGCCCATGAACCGATTAAGGATACCGGTTTACGTCGCACCTATCCCAATTGGGTTTCGCGCGAAGGTGCCCGTGGTCAGGAATATAACGCCTGGGGCAATCCGCCTAACCCGCCGGATCACGAACCAACCTTGATCTTTACACGGATGTTGGCCGGGCCGTTTGACTTTACCCCCGGTGTGCTCAGCCTGACCGGTAAGAATGGTCAGAAAATCCAGAATACCGAAGCCCGACAGCTTGCCCTTTACGTTGTGCTCTACAGCCCGATCCAGATGGCGGCAGACCTGCCGGAGAATTACGTGCGCTATCCGTCTTTCCAGTTCATCAAGGATGTGCCGACAGACTGGGCCGATACCCGTGCGCTGGCGGGCGAGGTCGGTGATTATGCCGTGATCGCGCGTAAAGATCGCAACAGTGAGGACTGGTATCTGGGCGCGGTGGCGGGCAACACGCCGCGCAGCGTGGCGGTAAAGCTCGACTTCCTAGATTCAGGCCACCACTATCTGGCGCAAATCTACCGCGATGGCCCCAAGGCGGATTGGTGCAACAACCCGCACGACATCATTATCGAAACGCGTGATGTTAGCGCTCAGGACAGCCTGACACTGCCCATCGCGGTGGGCGGTGGGGCGGCAATCCGCTTTAAACGGCTTAATTGAAATCAGCCCAGTACCTGATGGCGGTCATAGATCAGGGCTAGGGCCGCCGCCCCAAGGATTATCAATCCCGTCGGCTGAAGCATAAATGTCAGCAGGTTTTTGATGCATTGGGTGATATCCAGCCCGCTATGGTCGGCCAGTGCCATTGCCTGCTGCATAGTTTGGTCATCCATCGCCAGATGGCCCTGCGCCATATGGGGAAGAAGCAGCAGGAAACCGATCAGGCAGGCGGCAATGGCCACACCCTGTACGATCATCTGCCGACGGAACTGCTGCTGTTCCACCCGCAGCATGACGCGGATCGAAAAACCGTCATCACGGATTTCGGCAAGCGGTGCGCTGAGGAGTTGGTCGAGTTCAGTCATGGCATGGTTCCTGTGGCGGGCAGTATACGCCGGTCGGTTAAAAGATATTGTAATTTTTCACGGCCACGGTTGACGTGGGATTTCAGTGTGCCCAGCGGTACGCCCATGGCGCTGGCGGCTTCTTCGTTGGTCATGCCAAGCGCGAAGCATAACGTCAATGCCGCCCGCTGTGGCGGTGCCAGTTGCGCCATGGCCCGTTCCAGATCAATGCGGGCGGTGGCGGTGCGCTCGGCACCGGGGGCTTCGTCCGGGATAGCGGCTTCGGCCGCTTCGTCCAGACTTTCCAGCGTGCGTTTGCGCGCCTGCATCAGATAGCGCGAATAAGCAATGGCGCAGAGCCAGCCAAAGAAGGAACCGGTGCCGTATTGGCCGATCTTACGGAAAGCTTCCAGAAACGTTTCCTGCGCCAGATCGTCGGCCAGCGCGGCATTGCCCTTGGTCATCCGCATCAGAAAGCCGCGTAAGTGCGACTGATGCTGGCGGACCAGGGCGGCAAAGGCGACAGAATCGCCTGCCGCCGCCTTCGCTGCCAATGGTTCGTTCGCCCCCATATGATCTTACTCGTTCGCCGGTGTTTGGGTCGGCTTGTGTGTGGCATAGTGACCGGCCACCAGCGCCGCGCCGGAAGCAAAGGGAAACAGGCCGACGGCGACCAGAAACAAAGGCATATGTTCTTCGCTCAGATAGCCCAAGAAGAAGAAGACCGAGAGTGCCACGCCAACCAGGATCTGCTGGACCCCGCGGGTAAGCGGAGAGCGTTTGACGTCTTTTGCGCCGATGGTCTGTTCGATGGTTTTGAGCAGTTCCGGGGTCAGCGTCTGGCCGGAATCGATAATCTTTTCGATGGTGTGAATACGGGCGCGCTGTTTGACAATGCCCGCATAAAATGCGCCCAGCACGATGGCTGCAACCATGGCAAATAGTGCGATAGGAACAAGAAATGGGAAGATCTGTGCCATGTGTGTCTCCTACAATGGGGTTTCCTGATTGGTAGATGCAGGGGCTTTATGGTTTGGATGCAAGAAAACGGTGCAAATCCGGTCTATTTGTATGACTTTTGCCGGGAATAAATGTCTCATGCGACAGGATGTTCGTTCAGACTCTGCCATTATTCCGTCATATTGCCGAAATGATAAGCGTCGTGATTCCTACTTTAAACGCCCAGGAAACCCTGCCGCGCTGTTTCGACAGTTTGATCGGGGCGACGGTGGCGGGTGTCGTGCGTGAAGTGATCGTCGCCGATGGCGGTTCTTCCGACGATACCCTGACCATTGCAGATGCCGCCGGGGCGCGCATTGTCCATGCCGGGCCGAGCCGCGTTTCGCAACTTGCCGCCGGGGCTAAGGCTGCCCGTGACGAATGGATTCTGTTTCTGCATCCTGAAACCGCCCTGTCGCCGGGGTGGGAGGTCGAGGCGGGCTCCTTCATGTCCCATGTCAGCCATGCCCATCCGATGGCGGCGTCTTTCAGCTTTGCGCTGGAGGAGTTTGATCCGGTTTCCCGCCGGGCGGAAACGCTGGCGGGGTTACGCTCGCGCCTGTTCAAGCTGCCTTATGGCGAGCAGGGCTTGCTGATCGGTCGGCGTTTCTATGAACAGCTGGGCGGTTATCAGGATGTGCCGCTGGCTGATGCCAATATGGCGCGGCGGATTGGTGCCAAACGGCTGATTATCATGCGGGCCCGTGCGGTGTGCACCATTGGCACGCGCCATAAACCGGCCCACAAGCCGATGTTGCTCGCCCTTTACGGTCTGCGCCTGCCGGTGGGCTGGCTGGCCCATATCAGCTAACCAGCACCAATCCCCGAACCACCCTTTTATGAAACCGGCGTATCTTCGCCCGCTTCATCGTCAACCGGTTCGGCTGGCGGTTTGGGCGGGGCGGTCTGTAATGGCGGATGATAGATCGGCCATTCGCCCCGGGTCAGTTCGGCCAGCGAGGGGGCATCCTCGCCAATGCGGCGGTGATACATCCAGTAATAGGTCAGCACGCGCTTGACATAGCTGCGGGTCTCCGGCGCGCGGATGCTTTCCAGAAAGACCAGCGGATCATCCTCGCGTCCACGCTGCGCCGCCTGCCAGCGGGCCACCTTACCCGGGCCGGCATTATAGGCCGCTGCCAGTTTGATCAGGTTGCCGTTATAGCCGTTGAGCATGCGGGCGATGTAACGCTGACCCAGCGACATATTATAACCAGGATCGAGCAATGCGTCGGTGGTGGCGGCAGCCCCGCCAATGCGCCGTGCTGTGGCGGGCATCAACTGCATCAGGCCTGCGGCCCCGACCGGGCTGACGGCATTGGTCTGATAGCGGGTTTCGACCCGCACAAAGGCCAGCACCAGCGCGGAATCAATCGTGTACCCACCCAGCGGCTGATAGGGCGGAAAGGGGAATAGGCCGGTCAGGAGTGGCCCGCCGCTGACGGCAGCGGTTTCGCTGGCGCGCAGTTCCAGATTGGGCACACCAAGCTTTCGGGCCAGATAGGCAAAGGCGATATCGAGATTGAGGTCGGCACCCTGACCGAAGCCCCGGTTGATTTCATCATTGATATAATGTGTGTAATTCTTGTCGCCGACCTGCCACAGCGCCACGGCGCGCCGGTTGGGGGCATTGACCATCAGCTTTTCAAAATCGCCGGGATTGAGCGACGGTTCAGAAAAACCGGTTTGCAGATCGCGGCCCAGCGCCTGTTCGGCCAGCAGCCCGTAAAAGGTCGGCTGATAGCCCGCCGCCTGTTCCAGAAGCGCCACCACCGGATCAGGATTGCCAGCGCGCTGGTATGATCGTGCCGCCCAGAACGCCGCTGCCGCCAATGTGGTGTTGGGCAGATCAGACACGGTGGCCAGGGTGGCAAAGTGCTGTGCCGCCACGGGGTATTGCTGCAGGCGGAACGCGGCCAGCCCGGCGCACCAGTCGATGAGTGGCGCATCCTTACGGCCTGTGGTGGCGGCGGATTCCCCAAGGGCCAGAGCTTTTTCGTCCATCCCTTCAATTAGATAGGATGTGCAGACCAGGCGGGACAGCTTGGCGGTGTCGGCCGAAGTGCCGCGTCCGCTTGCCACCAGATTTTGCAGTGCGCTGGCGGCCTTGTCGGGGGCGTCGCTGTGTACGGCGCGGGCAATCTGGTCCCGCGTGCTGCGGGCTGCGGCGGTGACCGGCGGCTCGTTCTGTTCAAGTTCTTCCAGCCCGCCGCCGCGATGGCGCGCCGCCGGGATGCCCGGAATGGCGGTGGTCAGCACGGTGACGCGGTGATGGCGGCGTTTGACCTTTTTGGTAGCCCGTTCCACCGCCAGCGCGCGAACGCGCCCGGCAATCGGCAGATCCTTATAGGTTTTGAGCCATTGGACCAGCGCTGTCACTTTGGCTTTGCCCGCCTGGGGCGAGAGCAATTTTTCGGCTTCGACATAGCCCATCAGCGTGGTGTCATCGAGCCGATCGATCAGTTTCTGGGCTTTTTCAAACGATCCCTGACGTTCATAGGCAATAATCTGTCGATAGCGTGTAACATCATTGTCCGAAAGCACCGTCGGCATCAGAGATTTTGCGTTATCTGCGGCAGAAGACGTGGCCGGGTTGGGGGCGGTCAGACTGGCGCTCGCACCCGCCTCGGCCGGTGCAGACGCACCCGCCAGAACGGTGGCAGCCAAAAGGGCAAACGCAAGATGGCGCATCGGATGGGCATCCTCAGACGTTGAGCGGATCTGCCGTCATGAACCCTTGACCATGCCTCTGGCGGCATCTGGGGGAAGCCTCTTTATGGGCCTTCCCATGGTGGGGCGTTACGATCCGTGAATGAAACAAAAAAGGACGGATGAAAAAGCGTCAGCTTTTAGGAAAATTGAGCTGGCCTAGTGTTAGCGGACCGGGGCGGTCGGCTCAAGTGTATCAAAAGTTGCAATTCGCTCGTCCAGCTTGCGCAAATCGTGCCAGGCGAGTTTTTTGTGTCCAGCTTGTCGCAGCAGATAGGCCGGGTGCAGCGTCGGCAGGGTGGGGACCATGCGGTCGCCCAGACGGTATTCGAGCCAGCGACCGCGTAAGCGCATGATGCCGTCCTGCACCCCCAGAACGTGGCGGGCGGCCACCGCCCCCAACAGCACGATGACCTTGGGATTGACCAGTTCAATGTGGCGCCGCAGGAAGGGCAGGCAGGCGGCGGCTTCCTCTGGCGTGGGTTCGCGGTTTTCGGGCGGACGCCAGTTGATGACGTTGGTGATATAGGCCCCGGTGGCGTCACCGGCGCGGTCACGCCCGATTGCCGCCAGCATTTTATCAAGCAATTTCCCGGCCTTACCAACAAAGGGCAGGCCAATGCGGTCTTCTTCCCGCCCCGGGGCCTCGCCGATCAGCATCAGACCGGCCGCCGGGTTGCCATCGGCAAAAACCGTATGGCTGGCCCGGGCCTTCAGCGCGCAGCCTTCGAAACTTTCCAGCGCCGCGCGCAACTGGTCCAGCGTGGTGGCGGCCGCGGCGGCCTTTTGCGCGGCACCGATCACATCGGCATTGCCGACCGCGATGGCCGGGGCTGCCATCGGGGGCGTGGGGCGCGGCATGGTGCGT
>JBAVPS010000423.1:0-2327 GCA_049693315.1 Rhizomicrobium sp.
GGATGATGCCGCGATGCGGATGGGTCTTTAGGCCCCAGCCACCATCAAACCGGCGCCAGCCGCCATCCCACAGCGACAGGAAAACATAGGTCAGCCCGGCAATCGGTAACGCCATCGGCCCTTTGACCAAAGTTGCCAGCCCGAGTGCCAGCCAGCCGCAGAGACAAAACCAGACCGAGGGGGGCGTTTGCCCATCGCGTACGGCCTTATAAACCCGCAGGAAAACGCCCTGCCCGGCCAGAATACACGCCAGCAATACAGCATCGGTAGTGGCAATGCTCGATTCGGCCAGAAGCAGCGTCGACAGCGCCATCAAAAGACCGGCGATAAAGGCCCCTTGCGGTGCCAGAAGCGCCGACGCGGTCCAATAGGTCAGCCAGACGGCGACAATGCCGCCGATCAGCGACGCCAGCCGATAGGTCCAGATCCGGTTATGAGTGACCACGCCGGAGACTTTATCGACCGCCGCCGTCAGCCCGGCTTGCGCCCAATAAATTCCGACCGGTTTTTTGTAGCGCGGCACGGTGCCAAAGCGGATATCGACGATATCGCCGCTTTCGACCATTTGCTTGGAGGCTTCGGCAAACCGGCTTTCATCACGATCCAGCGGTGGCAGCGAGAAAACGCCCGGCGCCCACAACAGCAGACACAACAGCGTCAGCACCAGACGGGGATGGCGCATCAGCCGTGCCAGAAAGGCGAAAATCCGGGGAACAGTCTTGTCCACCTTCGCCGGTGCGGCGATTTCCGGGCTGGCACCTTCCGGGTCAATCCCCTCAGGCCGCGCCCCCACCAATGCACCATCCACCGTGTCTGGAATTGTTTCCGCCATGAAGCACCCTCGCCCATACCGGGCCGTTAAACACTATACACTGTACGGCAGATTCGCCGACTGCCATACTACGATCTCGCCCCCGATTTCGGCACACGAGTTCTGCATCCCGGCGAATCTTTTGCAAGCGGGCACCAGACACTTTATCAAGGGCACCAAATCACAGGCCCCACGGCCAACAGGACAACGAACGGACCACCCGATGACGATAGCGATTTCTGTAGTCGTGCCGGTAAAAGACGAAGCCGGTAATGTCGCCACTCTGGCGCGCGAGATCGCCACAGCGCTGACCGGTCAGGCACTCAGCGAAATCCTGTTCGTCGATGATGGCTCGACCGACGGCACGGTTGAAGCGCTGCATGCATTGCAGACCGAAATTCCGACCCTGCGGGTCATCCGCCACAGCCGCAACGCCGGCCAAAGCCGCGCCATCCGTACCGGCATTCTGGCAGCCCATGGCGCGGTGATCGTCACACTGGACGGCGATGGCCAGAACGATCCGGCCGACATCCCCAATCTGCTGGCGCTACTGAACAGCGACGAGCGAATCGGCATGGTGTCGGGCGTGCGGGCCAAGCGGCAGGACAACTGGAGCCGAAAAATGGCATCGCGCCTGGGCAATGGCATTCGCCAATGGCTGCTGCAGGACGGTGCCGCCGATACCGGCTGTGGCCTGAAAGCCTTTAAACGCGAGCTTTTCCTCGCCATGCCCTATTTCGATCACATCCACCGCTTCCTTATCACGCTGGCGCTGCGCGAAGGCGCGGTGGTGCGCTTTGTGCCGGTCAATCACCGCGCCCGACTTACCGGTCGCTCGAAATACACCAATTTCGGCCGCCTGCTGGTCAGCGTACAGGATTTGCTGGGCGTCATGTGGCTGAAGCGGCGCTACAGCGGACCGATTGGTGCCGCAGAAAACGACGAAAAAGACTGTCGCGGGACGGGAATTTGATCCTTTTTCGGGATACGTCTTGCTTTGCGCGCCAAATGCTTTAAATCCCTCCTCCTCAAATCGTGGACAGGTGGCCGAGTGGTTGAAGGCGCACGCCTGGAAAGTGTGTGAACGTTAATAGCGTTCCGCGGGTTCGAATCCCGCCCTGTCCGCCATTTAATCGCTAACGCATTGATGCGTAACGGTTACCACCCCCACATATCCAGCCCATCAGCAGCCACACATCTGGTGCCATGAAGCACGTGTAGGCACGGCTGATAGGCCGACCACAAACCTGCACGCATCAAGGAAAGCACCGGCGCAATAACAACCCTTAATATACATCAGAACCACAACACCACCCATCATATGTGGCGGGTACTACCGTGCGGATATAAACCCTTAGGTGCATCCTGGGGGGAATCTGCATGTCGCACCGCATCGGTTCTGTGTTGTTCGGATCTTGTTTGACGCTTGGCCTTTTTCTGACCGCACCGTCGCTGGGCGGTGCGAATAAAGCCCCAGCCACCATCGACTGGCCACAGGCGCACAGCGATATTGCCC
>JBAVPS010000424.1:0-1805 GCA_049693315.1 Rhizomicrobium sp.
GCGTAACACTGATCGAACGTGTTGGCAGACGCCCCCAACCAACCGCTGCCGGGGCCGAACTTATGGCTCATGTCGGTGCCATTGATACCGCCGTTACGACTGCCGTGGAGGCTGTTGGTCAGCATACCGGCACAGCCACGGGCCGTATCCGGCTTGGTACCGGTGCAACCGCCTGCATTTATCTGTTACCGCCAGTATTAAAAGATCTTCGCCGGACATACCCGCGGCTTGAAATTACGGTGACGACCGCAAACACCGACGATATTGTCACAGCTATTATGGAAAACCGTCTGGATATCGGTCTGGTTACATTACCGGTCAGCGGTCGCAGCCTGGAAATCATCCCCACGGTGAAGGACGAATTTCTGCTGGTCGCCCCGCAGGGCATGAAACTACCAGCACGCATCACCCCGGGGGCGTTGTCAGATACCCCCGTACTGCTGTTTGAGCCGGGGGCTAACACGCGCCGGATTATCGATAAATGGTTTGCGCACAAAGATATAAAACCGGAGCCGGTCATGGCGCTGGGAAATGTCGAAGCGATCAAGGAACTGGTTGCCGCAGGTCTGGGATGTGGCATCATTCCCGCACTGGCGCTGCGCCGGGAACAGAAACGACACGACATCATCATCCGCCCGCTAGCACCCCGGCTCTACCGTCAATTGGCAGTCGTCATCCGGCGGGACAAGCGCCTGACTGCAGGATTGAAACACCTGCTGCACATATTAAGCATACTGCCAGATCAAGATGGCCGTAGGGCCAATAGTGTATCGCGGGCCTAAGGGTGCTATCCTGACCGGCGGGAATTATCACCCCGCCCGCGTTCGCCCCAGACTTTTTTAAGAAGCCCTGAACCCATGCAAACCGCCACACCCCGCCTTATCGTCGGCATCACCGGTGCCACCGGCATCATCTATGGCATCCGCGCCTTACAGATCCTGAGGGCGCTGCAGGTCGAGACCCATCTGGTGATTTCGCGCGCCGGCGAAATGACCCGCGCCTATGAAACGGATTTAAGCCATGACGATCTGGTGGCGCTGGCGGATCATGTTCACCCCATTGGCGATGTCGGGGCATCCATTTCCAGCGGTTCGTTCAAAACCATGGGCATGCTGATTGCGCCCTGTTCCGTGCGCACGCTGGCCGAGGTGGCCACTGGCGTCACCACCACCCTTCTGACCCGTGCCGCCGATGTGACGCTGAAAGAACGCCGCAAACTGGTGCTGATGGTGCGCGAAGCCCCCCTGCATGCCGGACACATCCGCAACATGCTGGCGGTAACCGAAATGGGCGGTATCATCCACCCGCCCATGCCCGCGTTCTACACCAAGCCCAGGACGATCGAGGATATTGTCGATCACAGTATCGGGCGGGCGCTTGATTGTTTCGGGCTGGACATGCCCGACATGGTGCGGTGGGCGGGCATTAAACCATAACAACACACTGTAATTAAACGATTTATTTAGAAAACCAAATTGCATTGCATGCAATTAAATTGTGCACTATACATAATTCCGAAACGCAACATAGTAAGGCATTACCCATGAGCATATTGTACACGACCAAGGTCACCGCCATTGGCGGGCGCAGCGGTTCGGTTAAAAGCGAAGACGGTATTCTGAGCCTTGATCTGGCCCTGCCCGCCGGTCTGGGCGGCAAAGGTGGCGCCACCAACCCCGAGCAGCTGTTTGCCGCGGGGTATGCCGCCTGTTTTGAAAATGCCGTGCTGCACGTTGCCCGCACGCAGAAGGTGGCGCTCAAAGATCAGGATGTCGTCGTGCTGGCCACGGTAGGCATTGGCGCCA
>JBAVPS010000425.1:0-3457 GCA_049693315.1 Rhizomicrobium sp.
AAGTTCCCTGTTCGAGCATTTTTCCCGTCTGTCCAAGCCGCAATGCGACGAGGCGGTGATCGGTCTGGCTGAAATTCGCCGTCAGTATGATTATCTGACCGCGCGGTTTGGTCCGGCCCCGGCGGAATGCGCCTTTGAACCGGGGCGCTTTGGCCCGATCAAGGGCGAGTGGACGCGGTGGGGCAATGCTTCCTCTGGCCGTCTGGTGCTGTATTTCCATGGCGGTGGCTATGTTGCCGGTTCGCCTGAAAGCAACCGCCCGCTGGTGGCCCGTCTGGCCCAGTCGGCCGAGGCGCCGGTCTTTTCTGCGGCCTATCGTCTGGCACCCGAGCATGTTTTCCCCGCTGCGGTGCGTGACGGGCTCGACCTGTACCGCCATTGTCTGGACCATGGCATTAATCCCGCTACCATTGCGCTGGCGGGCAGCGGCTCTGGCGGCGGGCTGGCACTGGCCGTTCTGGTGG
The DNA here is from genome assembly GCA_049693315.1 of Rhizomicrobium sp. Taxonomy (GTDB): domain Bacteria; phylum Pseudomonadota; class Alphaproteobacteria; order Micropepsales; family Micropepsaceae; genus Rhizomicrobium. The sequence goes on from JBAVPS010000425.1 coordinate 465, forward strand.
CCATTCGCAATGCCGGGCTGCCGATGCCGGCGGCGCTGGTTGCGATGTCACCCTGGGCTGACATGACCTTGTCGAGCTGGTCGATGCTGAAAAATGCCGGTAACGATGCCCTGCTGTCCTGGAACATGTTGTTTGTCAGTGCCCGGACCTATTTGAAGAATAATAATCCGGCTGATTCGTACGCTTCGCCGCTGTTTGCCAGCTTCAAGGGCTTTCCGCCGCTGATGATCCATGCCGGCAGTCAGGAAATCCTGCGTGACGATGCCGCGCGGATCGGCGATAAAGCAGCCGAGGCCGGGGTTCCGGTCAGTATTGAAATCTATGACGGCATGCCACATTTGTTTCAGGCCAGTTCCTATGCGCCCGAAGCCAAGGTAAGTCTGCAACGTTTGGGGCAGTTTATCCGCAGCCGCATTCAGACCGCCGTCATGGCGGCAGGGAGCCCGTGATGAAGCATTTTTGCGCCGCGCTGTTGACCGGCCTGATGATGAGCCTGCTGGTTCTGAACGGGGCTGCGGCCAGGGATCTGCCGGTTGGCGGGCTTACCGGTGCCGAACTGGCCGACTGGCTGCAAAAGTCGGGCTATCAGGCTCAGGTCGGCAGCACCGAGGATGGTACGCAATATGTCAAAAGCGCTGCCGAGGGGCTGAATTTCGGCATTTTCCTCTATGGCTGCGCTAAGGCGCGCTGCACTTCGATGCAGTTCGTCACCAGTTTTGCCGGAAGCGGGAAAAGCCCGCCAGCAGCCAATGAATGGAATCGCAATTTTCGCTGGGTGCGGGCCTATATCGACGGCGACAAGGATCTGATTTTCGATTTCGATGTCGATCTGTCCCCCGGCGTCACCTATGAAGGGTTGGCCGATCTGCTCGATATCTGGTGTAAATCGATTCCTGATATGCGCCGCGCCGCGCGCTAATTTTTTCAGTTCCGGTATTGCTGTTATGGCGCTGGCGGGACCGGATCGCTGACCATGGTGGTGAGTTTGGCACCGGTCAGATCGGCATCGGCCAGTTCGGTGCCGCGCAGGATAGCCCCCGACAGATCGGCATAGGCCAGATCGCTGCCCGTCAGTGCGGCCCGGCGCAAATCGGCCCCGCGTAAATCGATGTGGTGGGCAATCGCCCCTTCCAGCCGGGTCGGCAGCAGCCGGCCATCGGAAAGAATCAGTGGCCCCATCAGCGCATTGTGCAGATCGGCGAAGCTCAGCTTCGTCCCCATCAGGTTGGCCCCGCGTAAATCGGCATCGGCCAGACAGATGGCCCGTAAATCGGCCCCTTCCAGATCTGCCCCCGCCAGAATGGCGCCGGTAAGGTCGAGGCCATAAAACGTCGCCCGTGGGGCGATGAGGGATTTGAGTTGCGCGAATCGCCCGGCGTGTAACTGGCGCAGGTCCATGCCGGAAAAATCCGCCGGGCGTCCCTGCTGACCGTTGCTTTCAATCCACAGCATGTGATCGGACAGCAACTGTTGCAGGGCCTCGACGCTCAGATCGGCCGAGGTACCAACCGGCTGGTCGGTTAACGCGCCGGTTAAAATGGTGTCGATGGCGATGGCTTGCTCGAATCGGCACCCCACCAGAACGGCATCAGTGAAATCGACCCCGGTCAGATTGCTGGCGCTAAAATCGCTGCCACTGAGCAGGCTGCCCTGAAATTTGGCCCTCTCCAGATTGGCGCATTGCATTTGGCAACCAGACAGCATTGCATCGGAAAAATCCGCGTCGCGGGCGGTGGCCTGATCCAGCCTGGCGTGGGTCAGCCTGGCCGAGGACATGAGTGCACTGCTCAAATCGGCATTGGTTGCACCATTTTGCGTATCTGCATCCGGCATCGGGCCCAGATCGGCATCGGTCAGATCGGCCCCGATCAGATTGGCCCCGGCCAGATTTACCCCGCGCAAATCCGCCCGGCGCAGACGGGCCCCGGCCAGATTGGCCCGCCGCAAATCGGCCCCGACAAAACGCGCTGCATCCAGCGTGGCCCCGGCCAGATTGGTTTCGGCCATCCGGGCGCCTGAGAAATTCGCATCCGCCAGATTATAGCCGACCAGTTCAAGCCCGCTGAGATCGGCCGCGGCAAAGTCGGCCCGTGCGCCGCCAGCCCAGCCGGAGAACAGCATTTCGTGCCGGGCCGCCGCCGCCTTGGCGTCTTTTTGTGTCAGTTTGGTGTATTTGTTGTAACCACTCATGGTAGAGATGGGGCTCCGCCCGTCAAAATGCCATCGTCAGGAATGCGGTCTGCTGCACGTTTCGCCTGAAATCTGGCCCTTTTTGTGGGGCAAAAAACTTCGGCGGACAACCCATGGTCTATCTTCCTAATAGCGGGCTAATCGCCTATTAAAAAGCAGAAATTTGCGTTAAGCGTTTCTCGACGCTAGGTGTCTCGACGAAAAGCAGCTATGGTCGGGCCCGATTTGCCCCTCTATCACGAATGCGTGGGTTGGGTGTGGTTAATGTCGTACCCGTCACGGGGGGAATTTCTCGTGACGCGCGCGGGTGGATTGCACAGGAATTAACGAGGTCGATTTTGAGCAAGCAAAAGTTATTGCTTTCCGTTGCCGCTGGCGCGCTTCTGTCTTTTCCGGCGATCGCTGACACGACGATTTCAACATCTGTCGACAAGGGGCAGGTGACTGCGGTTGATAGCGACAGCAGCTTCGACACCGATTATTACACCACCGGCGTCGGCAATATCATCATCACCTCGGCCGGTACCGTCGCGCATAATAAAGCCGACTGGTCCGCCATTACGGTGAATTCCGACAGTTACGTCTACAGTAACGGCCTGATCCAGGATGTCGATCACAGCGATACCTATGGTATCGAGATCGATATGACCGATGTGGTCGACCGCAATATGTCTGGCGGCACCTATACCAACGCGGCTGGTACAACGATTTCCGGCGCGGCGATCTATCTGGATTCCGGTTCGGTCATCAAACTGGCGGGCGATACCGGTTCGACCAAATATGGCATCTGGATTAACGGTGCC
>JBAVPS010000426.1:0-9149 GCA_049693315.1 Rhizomicrobium sp.
ATGCTGGCCGGTGGGCTTTATTATCTGCTGCGCCAGATTGTTTAGTAAAAATCCCGTTCCATAAAAAAAAGGCCTGCGGTCACAAACCACAGGCCTTTTTCTATATGGTATAATCAGTCCGGCAATACCGTGACCGGTGTCGATGTCTGATTGAGGAGTTCAACACAGACCGACGGCTCGAACATCCGCCCCAGCAGCGACATATGACGATGGCCGATATAGATAATATCGCAGTTTAATTCTTTGGCCGCGCCAACGATCGCCCGTGCCGGTGAGCCATCGGCAACATGGCCATCGGCCTGATAGCCACGCTCGGTAAAGAACGCAACCGCCGCATCGACCACAACCTGGGCATTCTCGTCGACAACCTTGTAGGCAGGGGCCCCGGTAACCGCTGCAACAGGAATGGTAGCAACGCACAGCGGGTGCAGCACAGGTTTCACGGCATAGTTCGACAACAAGTCCGCAACCTGCGCCAACGTCTTGTCGGTGTTCGAGCCGCCATCAACGGCCAGCAAAATATTTTTAATCGTCATGCGTATTCTCCACTGCACGGCATGTTACCAATGGCTGCAAAAGACACGAATTTACAGCAACTTGCGCTATAGTCAGCCTAAGCGCCGCCTGCGGAAAAAGTCAAACCGGAAGTTCCTTAGCCGGTCCGTCCCCGTATCTGTTTGGGGGCGATGGACCAGAAAAAACACCACTGGCAACACCACAAGCGTCAGAACGCTCGAGCTGGCCATGCCGCCAATCATCGGCACTGCAATACGCTGCATCACCTCGGCCCCCGTACCATGCGACCACAGAATGGGCACCAGCCCGGCCATGATTGCAGTCACTGTCATCATTTTGGGCCGCACCCGCTCGACTGCCCCGCTTCGTACGGCATCAGCCAGAATATCAAGGGTAAACTGGCCCTTTTGCGCTTTGGCCGCATCGAGGGCATGATTGAGATAGATCAGCATCACGACCCCGGTTTCCGCCGCCACCCCCGCCAGAGCGATGAAGCCGACCGAGGATGCCACCGACAGGTTGAAGCCCATCGCAAACATCAACCAGACGCCGCCGACCAGTGCAAACGGCAAGGTCAGCATCACGATCAGCGTATCAGACCAGCGACGGAAATTGAGAAAGAGCAGCAGCATTATGATGCCCAGTGTCACGGGTATAACGATGGTCAGCCGCGCCCGCGCCCGTTCGAGATATTCAAACTGGCCGCTCCAGCGCAGGTATGCACCGGGCGGTAATGTCACGTCTTTTGCCACTTCGTGCTGGGCATCCTGCACATAACCGGAAAGATCCCGACCTGCAAAATCGACATAGACATAATTGACCAGTTGCCCGTCTTCGGTGCGCACCATGGCGGGGCCTTTAGCCCGGGTAATTTTGGCAACCTCGCCCAGCGGCACCGCACCGCCCGATGGCAGCGAGATCATGGTATTATCCGCCAGTGCATCCGGATCGGAACGTACATCGCGCGGAAACCGCATCACCACACCATAGCGTTCCCGCCCCTCGACGGTCGTTGTGATGGCGGAAGCGCCAACCGCTTCGGATACAGCATCCAGCACATCGCCAATCGAAAGCCCGTATCGGGCGATTTCGCTACGGTCCGGCGTAATGTCGAGATAGTAACCGCCATTGACGCGTTCGGCATAGGCGCTGGTGGTGCCGGGAACCCGGCGCACCGCAGCCTCAACCGCCCGCGAGGTCCGCTCGATTTCCTCAAGGTTGCGGCCGAACACCTTCACCCCGACCGGTGTACGGATGCCGGTGGACAGCATATCGGTGCGGGCCTTGACCGGCATGGTCCAGGCATTGGAAATACCGGGAAACTGCAAGGCCGCATCCATTTCACTGACCAGCTTGTCGATGGTCATTCCTTTACGCCACTGATCCTGTGGCTTGAGGTTGATGACGGTTTCAAACATTTCCAGCGGTGCCGGGTCGGTGGCGCTGTCGGAACGGCCCGCCTTGCCCCAGACGGTAGCAACCTCAGGAAAGCTTTTGATGATACGGTCCTGCTGCTGCAGGATGTCACGCGCCTTGGTGATCGACAGACCGGGCAGTGTCGTCGGCATATACAGCAAGGTGCCTTCGTTCAGCGTCGGCATAAACTCGCTGCCCAGCCGCGTGGCCGGATACAGGCTGACCAGTAAGACAAGGGCCGCCAGCGCCAGTGTCGGCCACGGCCGCTTAAGCACGGTATCAATAATCGGCCGATAGAGGCGGATCAGAAAACGGTTGACCGGATTGGCCGCTTCCGGGGCAATTTTTCCCCGCACAAACAGCGCCATTAAAGCCGGCACCAGGGTGATCGACAGAAAAGCCGCCGCCGCCATAGCAAAACTTTTGGTAAAGGCCAGCGGATGAAACATCCGGCCTTCCTGTTCCTCCAGTGCAAAAATCGGCAGGAAAGATACTGTAATAATCAACAGGCTGAAAAACAGCGATGGGCCAACTTCGGCCGCCGCCGCCGCCAGCACCCTGACACGGCTTTCATCAGGCCCGGCATGCTCCAGCCGTTTATGGGCGTTTTCGATCATCACAATCGCCGCATCGACCATGGCGCCAATGGCAATGGCGATCCCGCCCAGACTCATAATGTTGGATTCAATGCCCAGCGCCGCCATGGCGATAAAGGCAATCAGAATGCCCACCGGCAGCGTAACAATCGCCACCAGCGCACTGCGTACATGCAGCAGGAAAATAAAGCACACAAAGGCAACGATCAGACATTCCTCAAGCAGGGTGCTTTTTAATGTCGATATTGCCCGCCCGATCAATTCCGAGCGGTCATAAACGGGAATAAGGCTGACACCGGCAGGCAGGCTTGGCATCAGCTCGCCAAGGCGCTGTTTTACCGCCGCAATGACAGTCAGTGCGTTGGCACCATAACGCTGCACCACGATCCCCGAAGCCACCTCGCCCTGACCGTTCAGTTCGGTCAGGCCGCGGCGCTCGTCCGGCACAATTTCAACATGGGCGACCGCATCCAGCGTCACCGGGGTGCCGTTTTCCGCCTTGAGCATGATATGATCGAGGTCATGCGGGCTTTTCAGATAGCCGCGCCCCCGGATCATGAATTCCGTCTCGGACAGTTCCACCGTGCGCGCGCCAACATCAGTGTTGGAGGCCGCAATGGCATCACGGATGGTCGACAGCGTCAGGCCATAGCTGCGTATCCGGTTGGGATCGACGATAACGGCATATTGCTTAACCTGACCGCCGACACTGGCCACCTCGGCCACGCCTTCGGTTTTGGCCAGCCCATAGCGCAAATGCCAATCCTGCAGGCTGCGTAACTGGCCCAGATCCTGACCATTGCCGGTCAGGGCATATTCATAGACCCAGCCCACGCCGGTGGCATCTGGCCCAAGCTTCGGCGTCACGCCGGATGGCAGCTTGCTGGCCGCACCATTGAGATATTCCAGCACCCGGGCACGGGCCCAATAGACATCGGTACCGGCATCAAAAATCACATAAACAAAGGACGTTCCGAAAAAGGATGCCCCCCGCACCACCCTGGCATGCGGCACACTAAGCAACGCCGTGGTCAGCGGAAACGTCACCTGATCTTCCACCACCTGCGGCGCCTGACCATCATAATCGGCGGTGACGATAACCTGGGTATCGGACAGATCCGGAATGGCATCGAGCGGAATCACCGAAAGCGCATACACGCCCGCCATGATGGCAATGATAGCGGCAGCCAGCACAGTCCAGACATGCGCGGCCGACCAGTGGATGATGCGGGCGATCATTGGGCGGCTCGTTTCGGCTGGAAGCCTTGCAGGGCGGTTTGCAGATTGCTTTCGGCATCAATCAGGAAATTACCCGATGTGACCACCTGATCGCCTTCACGCAAACCGGCACGCACCTCAATCACGTCACCACTATGCACACCAAGCTTAACCGGCCTTGGTTCAAACACGCCGCCCCCCAGCGCCACAAACACCACCGTACGGCTGCCATCATCAATCACCGCCGAATAGGGCACGGTAAGAGCCGGGCTATGGCCCACCGCAGCATTGATGCGAACATCCGCATACTGACCCAGACGCAACAGATCCCCGGCATTATCCACCGCAATACGGGCTTTAACCGTACGTGTTGCACTGTCGAGTTCCGGGTATATTTTTAAGATTTTTCCGGAGAATTTCGCATCTGGCGCATCACGAAATAAAACCTCGGCACGCTGGCCAACCCGGACCTGTGGCAAATCGCGCTCACTGATCTGGGCCAGCACCCAGACCCGGCGCATATCGGTGGTGCGGAACAAGGTATCGCCCGAGGCAAACCGCATTCCGGCAATGGCAGGCTTGTCGGTTACGGTGCCGCTCATCGGCGCCACGATGGTAATTTCGCGTTTGGGAATCCGTGTTTTGGCCAGCGCCGCGATCTCGAAGCCCGGCATACCATATTCGCGTAATACCGCGGCAGCCTGAGCCGCATATTTGTCGCTGTGGCTGTCCAGCGCACCGATATAATCGGCTTCCTTGCTCAGCACATCGGTGCTGTCGATCCACACCCGCATCAACGGCTGACCAGCCCGCACCGTGTCACCGGTCTGCGAGACATACATCTTCTCGATAAACCCGCTGAAACGGGCGGTCAGCACCCCCTGACCATTTTCATCCGCGGCCACCTGTGCAGGGGCCCGCACCAGTTTGCTTAAAAGCTGGCGGCGCACGGTGGAAAGGCGCACCCCGGCCCGCTGAATTTTCGCTGCCGTCAGGCGGATGGTACCGGGTTTCTGCATCACCTCGTCGGCGTAAACCGCGATATAAGGCATCCCCATTCCGTCTTTTTTCGGCACCGGCGATGTATCCGCCAACCCCATCGGGTTACGATAATAGAGGATTTTGCGTGCATGACTGGCAGTGGGGGGCGGCAGCGCCGCCCCCTTTTGCAGTGTCATATGTGGCGGTGAGGCCTCGGCCTTTTTCATCACGGCCGTAACCACGACCGTCCCCGAAAAGGATTGCCCCCCGACGGTGCCGGACACAATGACCGCCCAGCGCCCCGGCGCGTAAAGATTGGTCTCCACCAGCACCACACCCGGCTCTTTGGCCGAAATGGCTTTGGCAGGGGTGGTCATATCCTTCATCTTGTCGGGCCCCATATTGACCCGCAGATCTTTGACCGTCACCAACCCGGCGACCGGCTTGCCGTCATCACCCAGAATTCGCACCCGCAACTGGGTCACAACACCCGAAGGGGCCTCAGCAGCCAGTAATTTCAGATGCGTGGCCGCAGATGCGGGCACAGCACCGGCCAGCGCCAGCACAAGGCTGAACGCCGCCCAAAACAGTTTGGACATAGATACTCCTGATATAATCGTAACTTCCGGCAAAGCCGCATGCGGCCCAGCCGTAACGAACCAACGATTATTCAGGCGATCGGGGGGGGATTGTGTGGCGGATGGGTGATGCCGCGTGCAGACATCACGATACCGTCAGGGGCATCGGCACGGGCCGCGTGAAACACCAACACCGGATGGCTGTCGATGGCGTTGACGCCATAGCAACCCAGCATACCGGCACAGATCAGCATCCCTTTACAGGGGGAAGGCTGGCCGGGCAGAACGTGCGTGCTGGCATCATGCCCGGTCATCACCATGGCGGAAGCCATCATGGCCATATGGCAGGGCGGCATAACCGCATGGGATGGCTGGGGGGCAGACGCCACCGGCATAGCCATGGTGTTTGGTTCTGCGGCGAACAGAAATAACGCCGCAACCACAAACGCCACCCAACGATGCCAGGGATTTTTCTGCCGCATTGAAGTAAAATAGGCTTTTTGGGTGCCAGCTTCAATCCCCCCACCCCGGCCTTATGATATTCCGGGGCATTTCAGGGTAAATTCAACCCTCAGCAGGCTTGCGCACCAGACCAGCTTGCGCACAAGATAGCCTTCGCATTTCCACCCATCCCCTGCCACCAATCGAGGCATCGGACGTAAGGCGGTCACATTTTCTGACCTTTGCCACCTCAAGGAGATTTTCTATGCAGAAGCGCAAACTCGGCCACAGCGGGATCGAGATTTCCCCGATTGTTTTTGGTGGTAATGTCTTCGGCTGGACGATCGACGAAAAGACCAGCTTTGACATACTTGACGCCTTTGTCGATCACGGCTTCGACGCCATCGACACCGCAGACAGCTATTCCATCTGGGCACCGGGCAACAAAGGCGGCGAATCCGAAACCATTATCGGCAACTGGCTTAAAGCCCGCCCCGGCATGCGGAACAATGTGAAGATCTTCACCAAAATCGGCTCTGATCTCAAACAGCCCGGGCAAAAGGGGCTTTCAAAGCGCTGGATTCTGGAGGAAGTCGAGAATTCCCTGACCCGGCTTGGTATTGAACAGATTGATCTGTATTTTTCGCACTGGCACGATCCCGAAACACCCTATGAAGAAACCTTGAGCGCGTATGACACGCTGCTTAAAAGCGGCAAGATCCGTGCGATCGGGGCCTCCAACCACAATGCGGCGCAACTTGGCGACGCTCTGGATGTAGCCAAAGCCAAAACGCTGCCGCCCTATCAGGTGCTGCAGCCGGAATATAACCTGTATGACCGTGGTGGCTTTGAAGGTCCGCTGGCGGATCTGTGTGCCAAAGAGGGGCTTGGCGTTATCACCTATTACAGTCTGGCGTCGGGTTTTCTGTCGGGCAAATACCGTGGCGAGGATGACCTGAAACAAAGCGCCCGTGGCGGCGGTATCGCCAAATATCTCACCGACCGCGGTTTGAAGATTCTGGTGGCGCTGGACGCCGTCGCCGCCCACCACAATGCCAGCCCGGCTGAAATCGCACTGGCCTGGCTGCTGACCCGCCCGGCGGTTACCGCCCCGATTGCCAGTGCCACCAAGCGCAGCCATGTTGAAAGCTTTGCCAAAGCCGCCGCCGTGCAGCTTACGGCGCAGGATACGGCATTGCTGGAAAAAGCCAGCGCCTGAAACCCGCCATAACCATATTGGGGGAAGGAACCCTATGCCCAGACAAACGTTGACGGGACTGGCGATCAGCATGGCGGCGGGCATCGGGCTTGCCGCCTGCACCACCACCGGTGAACCAATGACCAATGCCACCGCACACGGCCCGCAGGTGACGATTGCGGACGGCACGCTTCTGGGCATCCGTGCCAGGGGCGTTGATGTCTTTAAAAGCATCCCCTACGCCGCGCCCCCGGTCGGCGATTTGCGCTGGCGGGCACCGCAGGCGGTGCAGCCGTGGCAGGGCCTTTATGATGCCACCCGCTTCCGGCATGACTGCCTGCAGCAGCCGGTATCTTATGATTCAGCCCCCTTACACGCCCCTTTCAGCGAGGATTGCCTGTTCGTCAATGTCTGGCGACCGGCAACACAACTAAGCGGGGCAAAGCTGCCCGTCATGGTGTGGATTTATGGCGGCGGCTTCGTCAATGGCGGCACATCTTCCCCTACTTATAATGGCGCCAGTCTGGCAGCACAGGGCGTGGTGCTGGTCAGCTTTAATTACCGCCTTGGCCGTTTTGGCTTCTTCGGTTTTCCGGCTTTAAGCAAAGAGCATCCTGACGAGCCTAAAGGCAATTACGGCTATATGGACCAGATTGCCGCGCTGAAATGGGTCAAAGCCAACATTGCCGCCTTTGGCGGTGATGCCAGCAATGTCACGATCTTCGGTGAATCCGCCGGTGGTGGCTCGGTACACACCCTGCTCACGTCACCTATGGCTGCGGGGCTGTTTCACAAAGCGATTATCCAATCCGGTGGCGGACGCGGTGCCCTGATGGGGCCGCGCAAAGTCTCGGAAGATTTACCGGCACGCCCCTCGCTTGAAACCATCGGCGTCAATTTTGCCCAAGCCAATGGGATCGAAGGCACCGATGCCGCCGCACTGGCCGCCTTGCGTGCCCTGCCGGGGGAAAAGATCGTCGCTGGCCTTAACATGACAAGCCTGATGCAACCCGGCGGGCCTGTGACCTATGGCGGCCCGGCGGTTGATGGGCGGCTGGTGGTCGAAGATCCGCAAAGCGCCTATGAAGCCCATCGCAATGCGCAGGTACCACTGATTATTGGTGCCACCAGTGCGGATATTGGCTTTCATGATGGCAAAACAGTGGAAGAGGTCATTGCCCCGTTTGGCAAGAATAAGGACAAGGCACTGGCCGCCTATGACCCGGATCATAGCGGCAATGTTCGCCTGATTGCGGCAAAGATCGGCGCTGACAAATTCATGGTTGAACCGGCCCGCTTTACCGCGCGGGCCTTCGCGGCGCAGGGCCTGCCGGTTTATCAGTACCGTTTTTCGTATGTTGCCCCATCGGCAGCGGACGCAATGAAAAACGGACCGATGGCGCCGTATATTGTCAACAAGGGTGCCCAGCATGCCAGCGAAATTCCGTATGTGATGAATACGGTGGCTGACGTGTTCGGCGACAGGATCACCATTACCGATCAGGCGATGGCCAATGCTGCCAGCGCCTATTGGATCAACTTCGCCAAAACCGGCAATCCCAACGGGACAGACGCCGCCACGGGTGCGCCCCTGCCCGACTGGCCGGTTTATGATACGACCACGGACGAAATCCTCGACTTTACTCAAGGTGGCCCCAAGGCCGGACCGGACCCGTGGCAAAGCCGCCTTGACCTGATTGCGGGCTGGACAAGCAGCCAGAAATAAGGCCAATACCATAGCGTAAACCGGGATCGGTCGCCTTTAACAGGCGGCCGTTTCTGTTACGGACGAACAGGAGACAGGCCATGACATCGACACCCCATTCGGACGCCACAACAGCGAACCCGCAACCGTGGCGTGACACCGGTTTAAGCCCGGATGCGCGCGCCCAGAGCATGCTCGATGTTATGACTGAGGCGGAAAAGCTTCAGCTGGTCTATGGCATGATGCCGGTCAAACTCGACTTCGTGAAGAACCAGCCGCCGATCCCCGCCGATGCTGTCGGCTCGGCCGGTTATGTGGCCGGTATCGACCGCCTTGGCCTGCCCGCGTTACAGGAAACCGATGCCAGCCTTGGCATCGCCAACCCCGGCAATGTGCGCCCCGGCGATCAGGCAACCGCCCTGCCCGCCGCCATCGCCACGGCGGCCAGTTTCGATCCGGCCATCGCCTATGCCGGTGGCGCGATGATCGGCAATGAAGCC
>JBAVPS010000427.1:0-16680 GCA_049693315.1 Rhizomicrobium sp.
GACGAATATGACCCCCGAAGAAATCCGTTCCCTGAAATATGCTGCGGCGGCCCGCGCGCTCGAATTTGTCGAGCCGGGCATGAAGCTTGGTCTTGGCTCGGGCAGCACGTCGGCGGCTTTTGTCGATCTGCTGGGTGTGCGGGTGCGGGGCGGCTTGAAGGTTGTCTGCACCCCGACCTCGGAAGCCATTGCCGAACAGGCCCGTGGTCTTGGCATTCCGCTTAAGAAACTGGCCGATCTGGCCCCGCTGGATCTGGTGGTGGATGGTGCCGATGAAGCCGATGCCGATCTGAACCTGATCAAGGGCGGCGGCGGGGCCCTGACACGCGAAAAGATCGTCGAATCCTCGGCCAAACGTTTCATCGTCATTGCCGATGCCAGCAAACTGGTCGACCGGCTGGGTCAGTTCCCGCTGCCGGTCGAGGTGGTAACCTTCGGCCATGAAACCACCGCCATGCGCATCACGGATGTTACGCGTAAACTGGGCTATGCCGATGTGCCGCTGGTGTTACGCGAAAAGAATGGCGACGTGTTCAAAACCGATGGCGGCAATGTGATTTACGACTGCCATTTCGGTGCCATTACCGATGCAGGGGCGCTGGCAACCGCGCTGTCGTGCATCGCGGGCGTGGTCGAACACGGCCTGTTCACCGGCATGGCCGAGGCGCTGATCCTCGCCCATCCCGATGGCTGCAAGGTGATTTACCCGCGCTGATCTGCGCTCATGACGGCTTTACGCAGGGCGGTCTTCGGGCCGCCCTTTTTTGTGCAAATCGTTTCAGGATGTCGATGTTGCTGCAAGGATCTGGATTGTGTTTGACTTACTAATATTTCAAATAGTCAGCAGTTAATTGACCGTTTTAAATGGTGCAATTGTGTTTGTTAGGTCTTTTTTTGTTATTATAAAACATCTGGAACGGAAAGGTGAATGGAATGAATCGGCCAATTAAGACGGAGTTCAAATACATGTTTGATGGAAATGAATATTCTGCTCTATATTATGAAGATGAGAAAATGTGTGTAACTGTTTCTACGGTTAATTACGGTGAAAAGAGTGACGTTTATGGAGTAAGCGGTATACTTCATATGGCGGAACATTTGCTGCGTGAGATACTGGTGGATGCTAAACGAAATGGTTTGTTACGATAGGCCGATATTATAATCGTCTTCGCTTTATCATGCATGCCCGTCACTTAGCCTCGGCCTTTAACAGGCTGAGGGATGCCAGCACGATCAGCCCTGCGCCCAGCCACAGATAGCCGTGCGGTGCGGTGGCAAACACCAGATAGCTCGCCGCGATATTAAGTGGCAGACGGATATTATCGAAGGGCTGTAAGAAGGCCGCATCGGCGCTGGCATAGGCGCGGGTGAGCAGCGCCTGCGATACAGCGGTCAGCGCCCCCAGCGCCACAATGATGCCCAGTATGGTGCCAGTCGGCGGGGCAAAGGCGGCCAGGGCAAAGCCCCCGCCTGCCGCCAGAAACACCGCGTTGATCGGGGTGAGCAGCGCCAGCAGATACACTGTGACCGCTTCGGGCTTTTCGGTGGCGACAAAGGATTTGGTCATCAGCGAAAACGCCGCCCACATCGCGGCCGAGCCGAGCGGAAACAGGCTGTAGAGCGTGAACGTCGTTGACCATGGTGCCAGGATCAGCATGCCACCGGCAAAACCCACCATGGCGGCCAGGCCCCGCCGGATACCGATCTTTTCACCCAGAAACAGATGTGCGCCCAGAATGACCAGAAAGGGCGAGGTCATGTCGAGTGCCACCACCTGCCAGATCGCCACGCCATGGGTCAGGGCCGCCACGAAGAACTGTACCCCGATGGTGGCCAGCACAACACGCAGGATGTGATGCCACGGCCGCGTGGTGTGAAAGGCGCGCACGCCATGGCGGATCAGCAGCGGCAGAAAGAAAACCAGCGCCAGCCCATATTGCCAGAACGCCAGCGCCATCGACGGATAGTGATAGTGCAGCGCCAGCCACTGGGTCAGGATGTTGATCAGGGCGAACAGCACACCTGCCGTCACCATATAGGCCGCGCCGCGCAAAGGGGCCGACCGGAATAGCGATTTAAACATTACACCTTCTCTTTCATCCGGACTGTACCGTCGGCTTCGGAATTACACCGAAATCTGCTGACCCCGTTACACGGGCGCTCGCGGGCTATACCGCCGGTGGGGAATTGCACCCCGCCTCTGAGAATGTGGCTGTGGCCACGGTGGGCGTTTTAACCCAAGCCGCCCCCGCTGCCAAGCCGGGGGGCTGACCCTAGGGGATCAGGTCGGCCAGCACATGGCTGATCAGGCGGGGGCTGCGGTCCGATCGCGGGCGGGGCGGGGGGCCGCCGGTTAAGCTGGCCGGGGGCAGGCTGTCGGTCGTGTGGGCAGACATGCGGCTGGCCAGCGTTTCGCCTTTCAGCACGCGGGCCATATCGGCCAGCACCTCATAGCTCATGGCGTAATAGCTGTGGCCCACCGTGTCGGCAGGCACATGGCCCGCGTCAATCAGATCGATGCTGGTGGCCACGGCGTCCGGGGCTGGTGGGTCAAGTGTGGCCCCCAAACGGGCGACGCCGCCATGGTTGCGTGCAGACAGTGCCAACATGCTGTCGGCGTGCGAGGCATAAAGGGTAATACGGCCGACAAAGGGCGCGGCACGGGCGGCCAGTCGCAGAAAGTCGTTTTGCCCCGGCTCGGCCCCGATATCAGCCCCGCTCAGGATCAGTTCCCCGACCGGTTTGGCCCCCGGTTTGGCCGCTTCAGTCCGGCTATCGGCAAACCCGGCCAGTGTCGCCAGCGCCAGCCTTGCCCCCATGCTGTGGCCAATGATGTTAACGCCAAGCCCCGCTTCGTTCAGTTCGCGGAGGAATTCAGCAAACAGTGGCTGGGCGTAGGAACTGCGTTCCAGATCGACTTCATAGCGGTTTAAATCAACCTCGCTGGTCCAGCTGAAGGCAGCCACTGGGCAGGGATAGGCCGTGTCGGCCCCGATCTGACCGGCGCGCAGCACCGCGCCATCAAAGCCGGTGTGGAAGCCGTGCACAAACACCAGAACCTGATGGCAGTTCCGCGCCGCCGCTGCGGCGACAAGGGGCGCTAGGGCCCCGGCCAGCGCGCTGCTCTGTGCCGTTGTGGTGCAGGCGGTGGGGTGATTGGCGGTGATATAGCCCCACGGAATATCCTGTCCCGGTAACGGTGCCGCCGGAATGGTCACATCGACCTGACCACACGACGCCGTGGCCGCCCACCGGGTGCCAAAGCCGCCCGGGGCTGCCGCATCGGCGGCGCGGTCGGTAACATATACGATACTGGCAAGGGTGGGGCGGGCGTCCGGGCTGCGATAAACCGAATGCACCGGGGCGGCATCGTCCAGTGCACATCCCGCAAGAACCGTTAAAAGGGCCAAAATCAGCACATATCGCATTGCCATATCTCTGCATCAGGGGGGATGGTCTGGCAAGAATTGTTACTATTGGGGGTTGAGGCAAAGCGTCCTAAGGCCTGATTGATGGCTAACCAGCATGACAGTTTTGTGCTAGCACTATAGGTGGAAACGTAAGGGAGTGCGCGAAGTGAGTGAAAAACTCGCCGTGTTGTTTGTCTGCTTGGGCAACATCTGCCGTTCGCCCATGGCTGAAGCCGCTTTCCGCGCCGAATGTGCGCGCCGCAACTTGGAGATCAATTGTGATTCCGTTGGCATTGGTGATTGGCATGAAGGCCAGTCCCCCGATCCGCGGGCATGTGATGTCGCCAAGGCGCACGGGGTTGACATAGAAGGCCATAAGGCCCGTCAGATCCGTGAGAAAGACTTCTATCACTACGATCTCGTCCTGGGACTGGATCGTGAAATTACCGACGATCTGAAACGTTTAAGCCCCCCCGGCGCACCCGCGCATGTCGATTTGCTGATGAACTATGTTCACGGCAAAGTCGGGACTTCGGTTCCCGATCCCTATTATGGCGGCGCGCAGGAATTCGATGATGTCTGGGCCATGGTGGCGCAGGCTGCGCGGGCGCTGACCGACAGGCTGACCGAGGATGCTGTTCCGGAGAAGATGGCCGCCGCGAAATAGCCGGTTTTAAGCTAACCGGCAACAAAAAACGGGCGGTGATGAGCCGCCCGTTTTCGTATCTATAAAGGATAAGAACTTAGACCAGCGCCTGCTTGACCGCCGCCTTCAGGGTTTTGAGACCCTTTTCGACGTCGAGCAGATGGATGCGGATGACGCGGCGACCGCGTTCTTCCAGCACCGCCAGATCGCCTGCGGCCTGTGCGTCGACCACAGCACCGAAACCATACTGTTCGCCGGGCACATTGTGCGCGACCTTGTGGTTGCCGGTGATCTGGAGGAACACGCCGGTGGCCGGGCCACCCTTATAGGCCTGACCGGTCGAATGCAGGAAGCGCGGACCAAAGCCGAGACCGGCCGCCGTGCCCTTCTTGTCGCGGATGTTGGCGCGAATGGCATCCAGCACCGCTGCATTGGCCTCTGAACGTTCGATGAAGGCGAGGATCGCCACATAGTCGTTCGGGGCAATGCGGGCAAAATGCGCCGCCAGCACGTCGGCCAGCGTCTTCTTGCCCTTAAGCGCCTTGGCATTGGCGGCATCAGCAAAGACCAACACGCCATTGTCGCTGATCGTGGCGGGCGCATAGGTGCCAGCGCCGCCCTTATCCATCAGCTCGCGCGTTTTGATCTTGGCCGCTTCGACGTCGGGCTGGTCGAACGGATTGATGCCCAGCACCGCACCGGCAACCGCCGTCGCCATTTCCCACTGATAGAACAGACGGAACAGCTGATAGGGCCCATCCACCTCGATGGTGATGACCGGATGCTTCTTGGCCAGCTGGGCAATGATCTCGTCATTCTCGCTCTCGCCCTTGATTTTCAGCGAGACGAAAACGCGGTCGTCACCATACTTGTTGGCCTTGGCAATCGGTTCGCCATCGACCGGAATGATGCCGACGCCGCCCTTGCCGGTGGATTCGGCCACCAGCTGCTCAAGCCACGCGCCAAAGCTTTTGAGGCCAGCCGAGGCAAACACCGTCAGCTTGTCGACGCCTTGGGTGGCCAGCGTGCCCAGCGCCAGACCCAGCTGTACGCCGGGGTTGGTGGCAGGCGGCGAAAGCTCGCCACAGGCGGCCTGCATCAGACGGGCTTCAGAGACCAGCTTCTTCAGATCAACGCCAGCGGCTGCGGCCGGAACCAGACCGAACATCGACAGCACCGAGAAGCGGCCGCCAATGGTGGCATCGCCCAGGAAAATATCGGCAAAGCCATCGGCCTTGGCGACCTTTTCCATCTTCGAGCCCGGATCGGTAATGGCGACAAACTGCTTACCGGCATTTTCCTTGCCGACCAGCGTTGCGACCTTATCGAAGTAATAGGCCTTGAAAATGTTGGGCTCGAGCGTGCTGCCCGACTTCGACGCGACGATGAACAGCGTGGTCGCCAGATTGATCCTGGCATCCAGGCTGGAAATCTCGTCCGGGTCGGTGGAGTCGAGAATGTGGAACTTGGCAAAGCCCGGCTGCTGGCCAATGGTGGTCGAAACCACCTCGGCACCAAGCGACGAACCACCCATGCCCAGAAGCACGATGTCGCTGTAGTTCGCGGCCTTGACCTTGGCGGCAAAGGCTTCCAGCGCCGGAAGTTCCGCTTCAATCCGCGTGGGGATGTCGAGCCAGCCGAGCCACTTGGCCTCGGTTTTTTTCGACCACACCGACGCATCCTTGGCCCAGGCTTTACGGATGGTGCCTTCGGCAGTCCATTTCGCCTTGGCCGCTTCAAAGGCCTGCTCGCCCTTGGCGGCGCTGACGGTCAGCTTCAGCGCATGGCCGGTCAGCTTGTCCGACTTCTGAGCAATCGCGCCAAACAGCTGGTCCGCGGCGACGGCAAACTTGTCCACGCCGTCGACAACGAGGAAATCGGTCACATCATCCAGCGAGATGCCGACCTTGGCCAGATCCGCCAGCACCTTGTCGGCACCTTCGGGATCCTGCGGCAGGCTGTCGGAAGCCGTGCCATGGTCGCGGAAGGCTTCCACGGTGGCGGGCGGCATGGTGTTGACGGTGTTCTGGCCGATCAGGGTTTCGACATAGAGCACGTCGGAATAGGCTTTGTTCTTCACCCCGGTCGAGGCCCACAGCAGACGCTGCGGATGGGCACCACGGGCCGCCAGCTTTTCCCAGCGCGCGCCAGAGAACAGCTTGTGATATTCCTTGTACGCCTGCTTGGCGTTGGCAATTGCCACCTTGCCCTTGAGCGATTCCAGCAGGGCCTTCTTGTCGCCCGTGGCCTTGGCAATCAGCTTATCCAGCTTATCGTCAATCATGGCGTCGATACGGCTGACGAAGAAGCTCGCCACCGAAGCCATCTTGGACAGATCGGCATCCTGGGCTTGCGCTTCCAGGCCGGCGATATAGGCTTCGGCCACCTGGACGTAGACGTCCTTGGCGAACAGCAGCGTAACGTTAATGTTGATGCCTTCCGAGATCAGGGTCTGGAACGCCTTCACGCCTGCGGCTGTGGCAGGCACCTTGACCATCAGGTTGGCGCGATCAACATCGGCCCAGATTTCGCGGGCTTCGGCCACCGTGGCGGCTTCGTCATGGGCGATATAGGGCGAGACTTCCAGGCTGACGTAACCGTCAACGCCTTTGGTCGCGGCATAAACCGGCTTCAGCGCATCGGCGGCGGCCTTGATGTCGGTCACGGCCAGACGGCGGAAGAGGGCGGCGATATCGGTGACACCGCTTTTCAGAAGCTCGGCAATCTCCGCATCATACTCGTCAGAGTGGCCGATAGCTTTTTCAAAAATGGCGGGGTTGGAGGTCAGGCCCTTAATGCCTTCCTCGTCAGCAAGCCGTTTCAGCTCGCCGCTCTGCACCAGCCCGCGGCTTAAATTGTCCAGCCAGGGCGCTTGTCCGAATTTTTCGAGATCTTTCAGCGGGTTCATCTTGGATACGCGGGTCCTTCGTCGTTTCTGCCGGGCAGTTTCCCGGTCGTCTTTATCGATCGCCGTAGTATTATCTGGTCGAGGGGCAAAACGATACCCTCGCTTACCCCCACTGCGGCCAGAGTTCGCGGGGTTATTTGTCAGACATATTACATAGCGCTTGCCGGTCTATACTTAAACTGGAAAAATAACCGTCTCATGTCATAAAAAGGATACAGCTATGAAACTCGCTCGCTTTAGCGCCGGTGGGGCGGCTGAGCTTGGTATTATTGAGAAAAATGGCATATTTCCCGTATCCCGGGTGGCTCCGGCGCTGGGGGCTGATCCGATCCGGCTGATTGCCGGGTGGGACAAGCTGTCCGCCGGGCTTAAAGTGCTGGCCGAAAACAGCACCGAAAGGCTGGCGCTGGAATCAGTCCGGCTTCTGGCGCCGATTCCCCGACCGGGGAAAATTCTGGCGATCGGCCTAAACTATCGCGATCATATTGCGGAAATGGGCCATGCTTTGCCGGAAAACCCGACATGGTTCTGCAAGCAGCCGACTTCGGCCAACGGGCCTTATGATTCGATTCCCCTGCCCAAGGTTTCGTCCAAGGTCGATTACGAGGCCGAACTGGTCGCGGTGGTCGGCACCGGCGGTCGCTATATCCGCAAAGAGGATGCCCCGGCGGCGGTGTTCGGCTTTTGCTGCGGCAATGATGTTTCCGCCCGTGACTGGCAGAATGCTACGCCGCAATGGATGCTGGGCAAGGGTTTTGACGGCCATGCCCCTTTCGGCCCCTGGATCGTGACCGCAGACGAGGTTGGGGACCCGCATAATCTGAATATTGCCAGCTACGTCAATGGCGAGAAACGTCAATCTTCCAATACGCGCCATCTGCTGTTCAATGTGTGGGATCAGCTATCCTATGTCAGTCAGGTCATGACGCTGGAGCCGGGCGATCTGATCTTCACCGGCACACCGGGCGGCGTCGGCATGGGGCGTAAACCGCCGGTCTTTCTCAAAGACGGTGATATCGTCCGTATCGAGATTGATACGCTGGGCCATATCGAAGGTCGCTGCGCAGCGGAAAATCTGCCCGCGTAACGGCAGGCAAAAGAAAAGCCGCATTGGCGGTGCGGCTTTTTTAAAAGTCAGGCTGTTATGCAGGATACGTGTAAGTCTGGCTTTGGAAACTTTAAACCGTCTTCAAAACAGTGGGCGCTGCCGCTTACGGCAGCGCCCTGTTTCGGCCTAGCACTGTGGCTTGAAGGCCGACAGATCCGCGGAGCGGATCCGTCTTTGCGTCCCTTTTGCTGGCATCCCAGCGGGACAAGATATGTATCGCACAACAGGCCCTAAAATGCAAGAAAAATGGGGCTTAAACGCATGTCGGCAGGCCGGTTTGACGGTCTTCCTGCGGCTATGGTTGTTGAATGTTGAACGCCATCGACAAAATACACCATAGTCCTTAGACGGATGCGGGCTTAAGATCGATAGAACGCCCGATCTCCCTAAAAAAGTAAGGCCACTGGCCTGC
Organism: Rhizomicrobium sp.; assembly: GCA_049693315.1. GTDB lineage: Bacteria > Pseudomonadota > Alphaproteobacteria > Micropepsales > Micropepsaceae > Rhizomicrobium. The sequence goes on from JBAVPS010000427.1 coordinate 8,485, forward strand.
TGGACGGGCAGGGCATTCCACGCGTAAAGTCCCCCCCGCCATGATGAATCTGTCTGATCTTTTGTCGGCCCGGGTGCCGCGTTACACCAGCTATCCGACCGCACCGCATTTTTCCGCCGCGGTTGACGCCGCCGTTTATGCCGACTGGCTGGGCCGTCTGCCGCCGGGGCAACCCTTGTCGCTTTATGTCCACGTGCCGTTCTGCGATACGCTGTGCTGGTTCTGCGGCTGTCATACTTCGGTGGTCAATCACTACGCACCGGTGGGGGCTTATCTCGATACCCTGCTGGCCGAGATTGAGCTTCTGGCGGCGAAGATCGGACCTGACCACCCCGTCACCCATTTGCATTGGGGGGGGGGCTCACCGACCATTTTATCACCCGAACATATTGCCCGGCTGACCGGGGCCTTACGCCGCCATTTCCCTTTCACACCGGATGCGGAATTTGCCGTTGAAATCGACCCGCGCGATCTGACTGACGCCAGCATCGCCGCAATGGCCGAGGCAGGCGTCAACCGCGCCAGCATCGGCGTGCAGGATGAAAGCGCAACGGTGCAGCGGGCGATTAATCGTATTCAGCCGCATGAGGTCACCCAGTCGGCGATCGGGCGCTTACGTGCCGCCGGAATTAGCGGCATCAATATCGATCTGATTTATGGCCTGCCCCATCAGGGCGAGGCCGAGGTGGCCGCAACGGTTGCCCGCACGCTGGAGCTGAAGCCGCAGCGTTTTGCCGTGTTCGGTTATGCCCATGTGCCGCATTTCAAAAAACATATGGAACTGATCCGGCCGGAAGCCCTGGCCGGGGCCGAGGCGCGGCTCAGGCAGTATGAGCTGGCCCACCGGCTGCTCTGTGCTGGCGGCTATGTGCCGGTGGGGCTGGATCATTTCTCGCGGCCCGATGACGGGCTGGCCAAAGAGCTGGCGGCGGGCAAGCTGATGCGTAATTTTCAGGGCTATACCGATGATGGCACCCCGGCGCTGATCGGGCTGGGGGCTTCGTCCATCGGGGCCTTGCCGCAGGGCTATGTCCAGAATATCGCCCCGGTGCCGGAATATCGCAAACAGGTCGAGGCGGGATTGTTGCCGGTGGCCCGTGGCGTGGCGCTGTCGGACGAGGATCGCCTGCGTGGCGCGATTATCGAGCGGCTGATGTGTGATCTTGCAGTCGATCTTGATGCTGTTGCCGCACCGTTCGGCAAGTCATCAGCCGATTTCCGTGACGCGCTGGAACGGCTGCAGCCCCTGTGCGAGGCAGGCTTCATCCACCACGATCATGGCCGCCTGTCGGTGCCGCCTGAGGCGCGTTTTGGCGTGCGGTTGGCGGCAGCGGCCTTTGATGCCTATCTGCCGCGTGGCGGGGCGGTCCACTCGGTGGCGGTCTGATAGAAAAAAAAACGCCGCACGGGTGTGGTGCGGCGTTTTTTGTGTCTCAAGGGCTAGCGGGGATTATGCCACCTGCATGTCACGCGGGGCTGTCAGGGTGTTCAGCATATGCTCTGCGCGGGCCGCATAGGCTTCGATATCTGACGGGCTGTGTTCAAACTCGATGATATCTTCCAGCATCAGCATGGCCATGCCGTGCAGCGCCCCCCAGATCGACAGGCCAAGGGTGGTATTGTTCAGAATGATGCCGATCTCGACACCAATGTCACGGGCCGCACCGCGCAAAGCGGGATAGCTCTGCCGGTTCAGGATCTGCGATTCAAACATCAGCCGCGACAGGGCCGGGTGTTTGCGTATATAGCCCATGTAAACCCGGCACAGGCTGGAAATCTGGCTCTGCTGGGTCTGGCCGCTGATGGTCGAAATTTCATCGCGCAGTTCGATAAAGCCATGACGTGCCACCTCGGCCAGCAGGGCTTCCTGACTGGCAAAATGGCGGTAGGGCGCGGCATGGCTGACATTGGCAGCACGGGCCACGGCCCGAAAGCTGATGCTGGCCGTGGTCTGACTTTCCAACATGGTCCGCGCGGCTGTCAGCAGCGCATTCTTCAGATCGCCATGGTGATAGGAACGGTTACGGTCGGTACAGTCGTTGCCTGTCTGGTCTGGTGTCGCAATATCCATATCCGGTTCCTTTTGATCTGTGGTTGCTCTGTGGTGTGACCCTGACCGGAAACCAACCCCTTAGGCCTGGCTTCCGGCAGGTTCCGTCTCCGATGCTTTTACTTCGATACGTCGATGGTGGCGTCCATGGACAGGCCGACACGCAAGGGGTGTGCGGCAAGTTCCCGGGGATCAAGCTCGATACGCACCGGGACGCGCTGGACGACCTTGATCCAGTTGCCGGTGGCGTTCTGGGCCGGGATAACCGAGAAGGCTGAACCGGTACCGCCCGACATACCAGCAACATGGCCGTGGAATTTGACCGAGGAACCATAGAGGTCCGAAGTCAGTACCACCGGCTGACCGGCGCGCACCTTGGCCAGCTGGTCTTCCTTGTAGTTGGCATCGACATAGACCTGTGCAATCGGCACCACCACCATCACCGGGGTGCCGGCCTGCACGCGCTGGCCGATCTGCACCGAACGGCTGGTGACCACGCCATCGACCGGGCTACGCACCACGGTGCGGTCCAGATTGAGCTTGGCGGTGTCACGGGCGGCCTTGGCCGCCAGCACTTCCGGGTGGCTCATCACGTCGGTGCCGTGGGTCAGGGCTTCCGCTGCAGCCAGCGCGGCCTTGGCGGATTCATAGGCGTTGCGTACGGCAGCGATTTCATCGCCGGAAACCGCACCGGATTTGGCAATCTTCTCGCGGCGGTCATAGTCGAGACGGGCGCGATCGACATCGGCTTTGCGGGCATCCAGCGCGGTGAAATACCCCTGCACCTTGCGGATGGTGAGCTGATAGCCAGCTTCGGCCTGATTGTAGCCGAGTTGCGCATCAGCCGGATCGATGGTCAGCAGCACATCGCCCTTTTTTACCGCCTGCGCATTGTGCACCGGCACATCAAGCACCGTGCCCGAGGTCAGCGGCGTCACTTCCGCCGACGAAACCTGAACATAGGCGTTGTCGGTGGAGACATAGCGCGAACCAACCAGCAGCCACCACAATACGGCGGCAGCGGCGATGATCGCCAGCACCACCGCAAACGCGGCCAACTGACGACCGCGCATTTGCTTTTTGCGGTCTTCTTCGGTCAGCACCGACAGGTCGCTGCCCTGCAACCAACCCATCGGACCAGATGTGGACCCATTGCGAGCCATGAAACGAACTCCTTACGTCTTAGCGTTTGTTGGTGGTGGCGGTGGTATCGCCAGAATTGTTGGAAGGGGCGGTGTAGCCACCGCCAAGTGCCCGGATCAGGGCAATGTCATAGGCAAAGGCACCGGTCTGCAAATCGGCCACCGTGCGGCGCTGATTGATCAGATCGGTTTCGGCCGACAGCACTTCGATGTAGCGCGCCAGCCCCGCTGCGTAGCGGATTTTGATAACGCGATAGGCCTTCTCGCCGGCTTTGAGCGCGCCGCGGGCATGGGCCAGTTCGGTCTCGACACTTTTGCGGTTGGCATAGGCATCGGCGACATCGCGTAAGGCGTCGGTCAGCGTGGCGTCATAGCTGGCCACGGCGGTATCGTAATTGGCCCGGGCCTGACCATACTGGCTATCCAGACGACCATAATCAAAGATCGGCAGGGTGATCGATGGGCCAAAGCCACCGACTTCTGACATCTCGGTCATAAGGTATTTGGCATCCAGTGACTGCACGCCGAACTGGCCGACCAGATTGATCTCGGGATAATAACCGGCCTTGGCGACCTTGATTCCGGACGCGGCAGATTCGGCGCGTTTCTTGGCCGCCACGATATCCGGGCGGCGTCCGATCAGCGACAGGGCCAACTGATCGGGCAGACCAAGCGAGCGCAGGCTGGCCTGACCCGACGGGGCGGTGATGCTGCGGCCACGATCGGGGCCTTTGCCCATCAGCGCCGCCAGCTGGTTCTGGGTCAGCGTAATCTGGCGCGCCACGGTATCGAGATTTCCCTTGGCACTCCAGACCTGGGCATCAGCCTGCGCTACGGCCGAGTCATTTTCCAGATTGTTGGCAAAGCGCTGTTTGGTCAGGCCGGCGCTTTCCTCGCGCTGCTGCAGGGCTTCCTGCGCCAGTTTCTGGTCAGCATAAAGCTGCACCAGCTGGGCATAGACCGTGGCAACAGCGGTTGAGATCTGCAGGCGGGCGGCGGCTTCATCGGCCTTGGCCGCTTCGGCAGCCGATGTGGCGGCGGCCAGCGCGGCGTGGTTCTTGCCGAAGAAATCCAGCTCATACTGCAGGCCTGCGGTGATCTGGGCCTCGTGATGCCAGCCCGACGGAATATAGGCGCGCTGGAATTTGCCAAGCTGGTTTTGGCTGAGCTGCGTTTCTGACAGGTTGCCTGAGGCATTGACTGTCGGCCACAGATCGGCCTCGCTGACGCCAGCCTGCGCCACCGCGGCCCGTACGCGGGCCGAGGCAATTTTTAAGCTCGGCGAATCTTTGAGGGCTTCGTCGATCAGCGCCGAAAGCTGGGCGTCGTTATAGCCTTTCCACCAGTCTTCTTTGGGCCAGTCGCTGGTCGCGGCATGGAAGCTTTCACTGGCAGCAAACTGCGAGACGTCCTGCATATGCGGCTTCGGGCCAAGGTTCGGTGTGCAGGCGGCCAACGCCAGACCGCTTAGAAGAAGGGCAAGGGCGGCACGAAATTTGGGGGGGATGCCGCCCTTGCTAAGACCCCTTAAGGCATGCGCGGTCGCGCAGCTGGCTGCGCTATGGGAAGAAGCTAAACCGCTCATATGGGGCGCCTTAAGGGGAATGGTATGTACTGGGCCCATTATTTTCTCTTCGTGTTGGGGCGTAGTGCTTTGCGGCCTACGCAAGCTGTTAAACGGGGGTGCCGGGGTGGACAGGTATGGTGGGTACGGATGATGACGCATGCTTGTCCCCTAATGTGGTGCCGGGCCGCCGCCACCGGCGGGGCGTGGGCGTGGGGCCAGCCATACCGCACCGGCCGCAATCAGCAGCGTGATACCGATCAGCAGATAGGTGTAGTTGGTGGCAAGCTGCACGGCCTGGCCCTGCACCAGACCATCCAGTGTGCTGCGGACCTGTTCGATCGGTGCGCCCTGGGCAGTAAAGTGGTTGAGGGCACCGCGTGTATCCATGCTGCCGACCAGCGAGTCACGCTTGAACTTCATGGCATCCTGCCAGATGGCGGAGACAATGGCGGTGCTGAAAGCGGTGGCCAGCGTTCTGACGAAGTTGAACTGACCGGCACCCGCCGCAAGGTCCTTGGCCGGCAGCGAACTGACCGACATGTCCATCAGCGGAATCATCACCAGCGGCAGGCAGAGGCCTTGCAGCAATTGCGGCACGGCCAGTTGCCAGAAGCTCATCTGATCGGTGAAGCCAACGCGCATCAGCACCGACACCGCACCGACCAGTAGCCCGACCATGATAATCAGCCGATGGTCGATTTTGGTCATCAGGATGGCGGCGGCTGGGGCGGCGGCCACTGCCAGCACCCCGCTGAAGGCCGAGTTATAACCCGCCCAGGTCGCGGTGTAGCCCATGGCACCCTGCAGCCACATTGGCGTCAGGACCATGGCGGCAAACACCGCGCCAAAGGCCAGAAAGATGACAACCAGCGATACCGAGAAGGCACGGTTGGCGAAGATCGACAGATTGACCACCGGGCTTTTTTCGTTGCCTTCCCAGATCAGGAAGGTGGCGAAACCTACGGCGCTGATGATGGCCAGGCTGACAATCATGTCGGAATTGAACCAGTCGGCGTCCTGACCCGTGCCGAGCAGGATTTGCAGCGCACCAACCCACAGGATCAGCAAAGCCAGACCAGAGAAGTCCATCTGCTCTTTTTTGATCGGTGTCTCATAGGGGCGCAGCATCTTCCAGGCCAGTAAGCCCAGCGCCAGGGCAAACGGCACCTTGACGTAGAAAGCCCACTGCCAGCCCCAGTTGTCGCCCAGCCAGCCACCCAGTACCGGCCCGGCAATCGGGGCCAGAACGGTGGTCATTGACCACACCGCCATGGCGGGGGTGGCAAAGCGCTTGGGTACGATTTTCAGCAGTAATGTCTGTGACAGCGGCATCAGCGGTCCGCCGGACATGCCGAGCAGAATGCGGAAGGCGATCAGCATGTTGAGCGATGTGGCCATGCCGCAGAGCAGCGAGAACAGGCCAAAGCCAAGGATGCCGACCGAGAAAACCTTTACCGGGCCGAATCGCTCGGCCAGCCACCCGGTCAGCGGCACCATGATGGCTTCGGCGACGCTGTAGCCGGTGATGACCCAGGTGCCGCTACTGGTCGAAACTGCCATACTACCGGCAATATGGTTGACCAGTACGTTGGCGACCGTGGTGTCGAGAATGGCGAGAAAGTTTGCCATTGCCAGGATGAAGATGATGACCGCCAGCTGGAAACCCTTGGGCTCCAGTCGCTTGAAGGCAGGCATGGAAGACGCTGATGCTTGTGTAACCACTTGCACTCACACAATTATTTCTGTACAGTACTGTACGGTTCAATCTTGTCCGTGTATAAGGGTTGGGTGCATCCGTTGTCAACACAAAACTGACCCGTACGGTTCAGTTTTGTGCTTCGGCACTCAGTGGGTTGTTTTCTGGCTGCTTTTCAGGGCGATACTTGTTATGGCCCCGGCGCGTTATGGTCCCCGTGCAGAAGGGGGCGCATTCGAAGGTGTGTAATGGCTGAAATGGTGAAAAACTGGCGCGATGACCGCCGTAATGCGATTCTGGATGTCGCTCATCGCAGCTTTCTGGAAAACGGCTATGCCGCCACCTCGATGTCGGCGATTGCAACCAAGCTGGGCGGGTCGAAGACCACGCTGTACCATTATTTTCCGTCCAAAGACGCGCTGTTTATTGCCGTGGCACGGGAAGAATGTGCCAAGTTCATGGATCGGCTGTACAGCAACCATGATTATTCCGGCGATACGCGGAAGATTCTGGAAGATTTCTGCATCCGCTTCATGGGGGAAACCTTCCAACCCGATGCCGTCGAGTTTTTGCGCATGGTGGTCGCGCAGTCGCCGCAGTTTCCGGAATTGGGGCGGGCGTTCTTTCGGGAATGTATCGAGCAGGGTGTGCTGCATGCGGAAAAATTTATTGGTCGCATGATGGCGGATGGTCGTTTGAAGGCCGAAGACCCGCGCCGCGCCGCAAGGTTTTTACTGTCACTGTGCTCCGGGGTTTATACGCTTGGCCGGCTGCTTTGCCCGGATGATCCGCTGGGCGACGGGATCGATATCCGCACCCATGCTATGGATATTGTCGGATTATTTCTGCGTCTTTACGGGGCGGAAGCCGACGGGGCACAGCCGTAAACGGCGGTTATTGCGCCTTAAAATGCCCCTAAAACGCTTCGGGCCAGATAGGGCTTGTAGCGGCGCGGGGCAGTATCTATTTATGTCATAATATTTCTATTCTCTTGACTTAGGTCCCGGCGCTTGATTTGTCTCGCGCCCGATTTTTATGGATAGCGCAATGCGTGCAATTCTTTTTCCCGGTCAGGGCAGTCAGGCTGTCGGTATGGGCAAAGTCCTGGCCGAGGCATTCGCCCCGGCCCGTGATGTGTTTGCCGAAGTCGACGAGGCTTTGTCGCAGAATCTGTCCCGCCTGATGTGGGAAGGCCCTGCCGACGAACTGACGCTGACGGAAAACGCGCAAGCGGCCATCATGGCCGTCAGTATGGCGGTGGTGCGGGTGCTTGAGCAGGCCGGTTTCGACTGGGCCAAGCACGCCAAATTCGTCGCGGGCCATTCGCTGGGCGAATACAGCGCGCTGGCGGCTGCCGGCAGCTTTACGCTGGCGGATACGGCGCGGCTTCTGAAGATTCGCGGTCAGGCCATGCAGGCTGCGGTGCCGGTGGGCGCAGGTGCGATGAGCGCGCTGATCGGTGTTGAGCTTGATTTTGCCGAGGCTGTGGCGGCGGAAGCCGTTGCTGCGGCCACTGAAGCCAATCCTTTGTGCGTTGTCGCCAATGACAATGCCCCCGGTCAGGTGGTGATTTCCGGCCTTGCCGCGACCGTGGCCCGCGCTGGTGAGATCGCCAAAGCCAAAGGGGCTAAGCGAGTCGTGCCGCTGACAGTTTCTGCGCCGTTCCATTCGCCGCTGATGAAGCCCGCGGCTGAAAAAATGGCCGAAGCTCTGGCCGCCGTACAGGTCCTTGCCCCCAGGG
>JBAVPS010000428.1:0-3206 GCA_049693315.1 Rhizomicrobium sp.
CGGTCTGGGCATGTGGTTGGTGAATGGTCGTAAGGTAAGGAAGCTGTTGGATGGAAAAACTTCGTCTGGGCGTTAATATCGATCACGTTGCCACGATCCGTAATGCACGCGGCGGGGCGTTTCCTGATCCGTTGCGGGCGGCACATCTGGCTGAAAAAGCCGGTGCCGACGGCATTACGGCGCATTTACGCGAAGACCGCCGCCACATCTCCGATCTGGATATTGAAAAGCTTCGTCTTGAAATCAATTTGCCGCTCAATCTGGAAATGGCCGGTACGCAGGAAATGGCGGAAATTGCGCTGAAGCATCTGCCCCATGCCTGTTGCATCGTGCCGGAGCGGCGCGAAGAACGCACCACCGAGGGTGGGATTGATGCGGCCGGTCGGCGGACCCAGCTGGAACCGATCGTGCGCGAACTGGTCGATGCCGGTATCCGGGTCTCGATGTTTATCGAACCGGATAAGCGCCATCTGGATGCCTCGCGCGCCATGGGGGCGCCGGTGGTCGAGCTGCATACCGGGGCATACAGCAATGCCAGCGGGGCAGAGCAGGATGCGTTGCTGCACAAGGTGGCCGAGGCGGCCCGCTATGGCGTTTCCATCGGGCTGGAAGTTCATGCCGGTCACGGTCTGACCTATGACAATGTCAAACCGGTGGCAGCGCTTAAAGAAATCAGTGAACTGAATATCGGTCACTATCTTGTCGGTGAGGCGATTTTTGTCGGCCTTGAAGCGTCGATCCGTGGCATGCGCGAACGCATGGACGCGGCGCGGTGTGGCCGCTAAGCATAAGCCAATGGCGCAATGAGCGAACAGCCAGATAAAAACAGCTATGCAACCGAGGAGCCGGTCACCGTCTCTGCCCACAAGCATGTGCTTTCGTTGAAAAGCCTTGCCGATGCGGCGGCTGCGGGCAGCGATCTGTGGCTTGAGCTGGCCAAGCTGTTTTGTATCGTGGTCGTGCTGGCATTGTGCGAACGGACCTTTCTGTTTCAGCCCTATAATATTCCGTCGGGGTCGATGCAGAGTACGTTGCTGGTCGGCGATTATCTGTTCGTTGAAAAATTTGCTTACGGTTACAGCCGCTATTCTGTGCCATGGGGGCGGCATATGCCGTCGTTCGGCCGGGTGCTGTCACATGCGCCGCAGCGTGGCGATGTGGTGGTGTTCGTGCCGCCGTCTGACCCTGACACGGTTTACATCAAACGGCTGGTTGGTCTGCCCGGCGATCAGATCCGGATGCAGAATGGCGTGCTTTTTATCAACGGTGCGCCGGTGCCCAAGCTGGTTGACGGCAGCTTTGCTGACCCCGAAAGTCACGATGGCGGGCGCATTGCACAGTTTACCGAAACGCTGCCGGGCGGGCGTCACTATGACGTGCTCGACAGCGAGCCGGACAGCCCCGGTGATAACACACAGACTTACGTCGTGCCTGCCGGCCATTATTTCATGATGGGCGACAATCGTGACGATTCCAACGACAGCCGCATGGATGTCGGGTTCGTACCTGCCGAAAATCTTGTCGGCAAAGCTCAATTCAGGTTTTTCTCAATCGATGCCGAAAAAATACAAGCATGGAAGTTCTGGACATGGCCGGGGAGCATCCGCTTCGAGCGGATTTTTACCCGTATCCGATAATTCGGTAGAATCCGAAGCGGCGCTCCAGGAGCTACAGACCAAGATCGGCCACGTCTTTGCCGATCAGGGGCTTTTAATCCGTGCGCTGACACATGCCAGCGCCGATACCGAACGCTCGAACGAGCGGCTGGAGTTTCTCGGCGATCGGGTGCTCGGCCTGATCGTGGCCGAACGGCTGCACGCGCTGTTCCCGGCTGACCCGGAAGGGGCTTTGGCGCTGAAATATAACGCTTTGGCCCGGCGCGAGGCGTGCGCACAGGCGGCCGAGGCGGCGGGGTTGTCCGCCCACCTTATTTTGGCCAATGCCGAGGCGCAAAGTGGTGGCCGGCGTAAACTGGCGATTGTTTCGGGGGCGTGCGAGGCGATTATCGCCGCGCTGTACCTGGATGGCGGCATGGAAGCCGCCCGTCGTTTTATTGACCTTTTCTGGGCCGAGTCCTTTGCGGCGCTGAATACCGATATGCGCGATGCCAAAACGGTCTTGCAGGAATGGGCCCAATCGCGCGACAAGAACCGTGGTATGCCGGTCTACAGTCTGGTTGGACGGACCGGGCCGGACCATGCCCCGCGCTTTACCGTTGCGGTAACGGTTGAGGGCGTCGAGCCCCAGAATGGCGAGGGTGGCTCTAAACGTGAGGCTGAACAGGATGCGGCGCAGCAGCTGCTGGAAAGATTAGGATTAAGATCATGACCGCTTGTGGTTTCGTCGCCCTTGTCGGCGCACCGAATGCCGGAAAATCGACCCTCGTGAACGCGCTGGTCGGGGCCAAGGTCGCCATTGTCAGCCCCAAGGTCCAGACCACGCGCATGAATGTGCGCGGCGTGGTGGTGCGGGGCGAAACCGAAATTGTGCTGGTGGATACCCCCGGTATTTTTTCGCCCAAGCGTATGCTGGATCGGGCGATGGTGGCTGCTGCATGGGGCGGGGCGGGCGATGCTGACGCCGTGATCCTGTTGGTCGATGCCGAGGATGTGACCTTGCGTCCCAATGGTCCGGCGGCGCGCGATACCGCAGGCATCATCGAGGGGCTTAAATCTTCTGGCCGCCGCGCGGCTCTGGTGCTCAACAAGATCGACACCATGCCACGCGATAAACTCCTGCCACTGATCGAGAAGTTCAATGCCGAAGGGATTTTTGACGAGATTTTCCCGATTTCGGCCCTCAAGGGCGAAGGGCTGAACACGCTTTCCGATTGGTGTGCGGCACAGATGCCGCCGGGCCCCTGGCTCTATCCGGAAGATCAGACTGCGGATATTCCCTCACGCGTGCTGGCCGCCGAAATTACCCGCGAGAAAATCTATATCCGTCTGCATGACGAACTGCCCTATGCCACCGCGGTTGAAACCGAAAAGTGGGAAGAGCGTAAAGATGGTTCGGTCAAGATCGATCAGGTCATCTATGTGCAGCGCGATGGTCAGAAGAAGATCATGCTCGGCAAGGGCGGGGCGGCCATTCGTGCCGTGGGTGAAGCGGCCCGCCGCGAAATGGAAGTGATCTTTGACCGCAAGGTTCACCTTTTCCTGTTCGTCAAGGTCAGCGCCGGCTGGGATGAAAACCGCGCGCATTAC
>JBAVPS010000429.1:0-9535 GCA_049693315.1 Rhizomicrobium sp.
CCATCTTCTCGATCATGTGGACCGGCACGCGGATCGTCCGGCTCTGATCGGCGATCGCCCGGCTGATCGCCTGACGAATCCACCACGTGGCATAGGTGCTAAACTTGTAACCACGGCGGTATTCGAACTTATCCACCGCCTTCATCAGGCCGATATTGCCTTCCTGAATAAGGTCGAGGAATTGCAGGCCACGGTTGGTGTATTTCTTGGCGATCGAGATCACCAGGCGCAGGTTGGCCTCGATCATCTCTTTCTTGGCGACGGTGGATTCGCGCTCGCCCTTCTGTACGGTCTGAACGATGCGGCGGAAATCCGAAATCGACTGGCGCATTTCCTGCGCCAGGGTCTGAATTTCATCGCGCAGCGTGGTGATACGGGTTTCGTCGATGCTGGCGAAGTCTTTCCATGCTTTGCGCGAAAGGCCGCCGACGCGTGTGACCCAGTTCGGGTCCAGTTCGTGGCCGAAATGCTCTTTCAGGAAGTCTTCGCGCGGCACGCCACGGGCTTCGGCCATGCGCAACAGTCGGCCTTCCAGCCCGATCAGGCGGCGGTTGATGCCGTACATCTGATCGACCAGCGCTTCGATGCGGTTGTTATTGAGTTTAAGGCTCTTGACCAGATCGACGGTCTCAAGGCGCAGCTTCTTGAAGCGGCGTTCCTGCCCCTGCGACAGCTCGTCATCGGCAAGTGCCGCCTCGACCGAGGCGTCCTGCAGCTTACCCAGCTTCTTATAAAGGTTGGCGATCTGCTCCAGAGTGGCCAGCACCTGCGGCTTTAACGCCGCTTCCATCGCCGACAAAGGCAGATTGCCTTCCTCGTCGAATTCGTCGCTGTCCCCCGAGCCATCGGCGGCGGCCGCCGCTTCACCGGGGTCAATCTCCTCGCCATCTTCGTTCACAGTGGGCTTAGGCGCTTCCTTGGGGGCCGGGGCCACCGCCGGTATGGTGATTGCAGGAATCACCGGCGGGCGCGGCATCGGCGGCATGGCGCCGTCTTCGCCTTCGCCCATGCCTTCACCAAGGTTCAGGCCTTCGCCTTCGGCCACCACACCATCCGGCCCGGTGCCATACATGGCTTCCAGATCGATGATGTCGCGTAACAGCACCTTGCCTTCGTTCAGCTCGTCCCGCCACACGGTCAGGGCTTCAAAGGTCAGCGGGCTTTCGCACAAGGCGCCGATCATCAGCTCGCGGCCGGCCTCGATGCGCTTGGCAATGGCGATTTCGCCTTCACGCGACAAAAGCTCGACCGAGCCCATCTCACGCAAATACATGCGCACCGGGTCGTCGGTGCGGTCATATTGTTCGGTGGCACCTTCTTTGGTGGTGGCGACCGGCTTTCCGTCGGCCTGAACCGCGATTTCGCCTTCGCCGCCTTCTTCCTGCTCTTCGCTCTCGATGACGTTAATGCCCATTTCCGAGAGCATCGACATGGTGTCTTCGATCTGTTCGGACGAAACTTTTTCCGAAGGCAGCACCTTGTTCAGTTCGTCATAGGTGACATAGCCGCGGCTTTTGGCCCGCGTGATCATCTTGCGGACGGCAACGTCCGACAGATCAAGCAAGGCGCTATCGGCGTCCGGCTTGTCGTCCTGCTCGCCCTGTTTGGGCACAATCTTGATCTGCGGCTTGTTTGGTGCGGCCGCGCCTTTTTCCGCCTTGGGATCAGCCTTGGCCGCGGTCTTTACCGCGGTTTCCTTGGCGGTTGCGGCCTTAGTCGTCGCCGGTTTGGTTGCGGCGGTCTTGGTCGCAGTGGTCTTGGTCGCCGGGGCCTTAGTCGTGGCAGCCTTGGTTTCTGCGGGCTTGGATGCGGGTTTCGCCGCGGTCTTGGGCGCAGCTTTCACCGCCGCCGTCTTTGCCGGGGCTTCTTTGGCCGCTGCTGCCTTAACCTTGTTTTTCACGTCTGACTTTTCTTTTGCGGCTTTATCGGAAGCCTTAATGGGGGCTTTGGCCTGGGTTTCGGGTTTGACCGCTTTGGGGGCGGCTTTGGGAGCAGCCTGCACTTTGGCCGGGCTTTTCACCGTGGCCGCGGCCTTGGTCTTGGGCTGCACCGGCTTGGCGGCGCTGGCTTTGGGCGCGGGTTTGGTCTTTTCCTTGACCGATGCGGATTTGGCAGCCACCGTCTTGGCGGTTTTGGCTTTTGGGGCCGGCTTGGAGGCCTTAACGGCCTTTTTGGCCTTCTCGTGCTTGCTGCTTGCCACTTTCACATCATCCTTGGTGAAAATCGTCGATTACAACAATATGCAAACCGGCGTTTACCCCGATCCTCTGGGTTAATGCCGCCGCAAATTCAAATAGTCCCGCCAGCTTTCTTCGGTGGCGAGCGCCTTGAACCTGTCGTTTGCCTTCGCCCTTTCAGGCTTTAATTCCGCCAGTTCGCGCAGCTCGGCCGCTGCACACAAAAACTTCGCCTCAACATCCTGCGTGCGATCAACCAGTTCAACCGGCTCTGGTGCGGTATCCCGCCCCTCCGGCTGTAACCGGGTCAAAAGCCCGCTCATCCCCAACCTGTTAAAATGGTCGTTCAGCGCGGACGCTTCAAGCCCATTATCAGAAGCGGCGAGGTTTAAAATTTCGTGGCGGAACCTGTCAAGCAAAGGATCAGAAAAAGGCAGCGCGGCAAGGGTTTCGGCATGGGTAAGTACCAGTTCTGGTGCCGTCAGCAAATGGCGGCAAACTTCAGCCTCCTTAACCTTACAGGTGGTAGCGTTACGGTTGTCACTACCATTTGCACGGGCCAGAAGAGAATTTTTGACCGCATCGGATACCGGCACAAAGGGGGCCGGTCGTTCCCATTTACCACCCCGACCGCTGCTGCGGCCACTGTTTTGGCCGTTCCAGCTGCCCGATCCACTGTTCTGGGGGCTGCCAGCACCATCGCGACCGCTGCTTTCACGCGGACGGCGGCGTTTGAAATTCTGGAAAATCCGGTCCTCAAAATCGCGCTTGTAATAATCGGCGACTTTTTCGTCGCCAATTTGCGCGACAAGGTCGGCCATTTGCCGTTCCAGCCCGGCCCGGCGCTCCGGCGTGGTAATATCCTTGTTTTCGGTCTCCAGCCGCCACAACAGCTCGGCCAGCGGTTCGGCCTTGTCGAGCACCGCCTGCATGGCGGCGGGCCCGGCGCTGCGGATCAGGCTGTCGGGATCTTCTGTTGGCGGTAAAAAGGCAAAACGCAAAGAATATCCGGGCTTTAAGAATGGTAGGGCTAGGTGCGCCGCCCGTGCCGCCGCCTTCATGCCCGCTTCGTCGCCGTCAAAGGTGACAATCGGTTCGGGGGCGGTGCGCCACAACAGCTGCAACTGGTCTTCGGTCAGCGCGGTGCCTAAGGGGGCCACGGCAGCCTCGAATCCGGCTCGGACCAGGGCGATGACGTCCATATAACCTTCGCACAGGATGATCGACTGGCTGCGGATCGCCGCGCTGCGGGCGCTGGCAAAATTGTAAAGCTGGTGGCCCTTGGAAAAGAGCACGGTTTCCCCGGTATTGATATATTTTGGCTTGGCATCGGGCATCAGTGCCCGCCCGCCAAAGGCAATCAGCCGGCCACGACCATCGGCGATGGGAAACATCAGCCGGTCATAGAAGAAATCCCGTAACGGGCGGTTTTCGTCGGCCGGGCGAGCCAGCCCGGCGGCGATGATATCTTCTGTTGGGATTTGTTTTTCCTGCAGAAAGCGCAGAAGCCCGTTGCCCGAAGGGGCCAGCCCCAGCCGGAACCGTTTGGCCGCCGCGCCATCCAGCCCGCGCGATTTAAGATAGTGCCGGGCTTTTTCCCCGGCGGGGCTGAACAGGCAGGTTTCAAAAAAGCCCGAAGCGGCTTCGACGACATCGTACAGGCTTTTGCGCTTTTCTTCGCGTTCGGCATCCTGCGGGGTGGCCTTGGGCAGTACGACACCGGCTTCCGCAGCCAGTTTGTCTACCGCTTCGGGAAAGCTTAGCCCCTCGGTCTCCATCAGCCATTTGAAGGCGTCACCGCCCTTGCCGCAGCCGAAGCATTTATAGGTTCGCCGGGCGTTTTCGACCTTGAACGAGGCCGATTTTTCTTTGTGAAACGGGCAACAGCCCCAGAATGCACCGCCCTTTCGGGTCAGTTTGACCCGACGGCCGACCAGTTGAACGATGTCGACCCGACGTAAGATTTCGTCAAGCAGGTGGGGGGCGTAGCGCATGGGCGGGATTAAAGCACGTTTGGCCGGATGAATCCGCAGCCGAATGCGTTCATTTGTAATCCGTCCACAGGCAGCCTAATGTGCCCCGGCGTCTTTAAGCTGTTTGCAGATGCCCCAAAAGCCCTTTTTGCTGGCCGCGCGTAAGGCTGTGTTGCCGTCATTGGCGGTCGCGTTAACATTTGCCCTAGCCGCGATCAGGATCTCGACAGTCTGGGTGTAGCCGTTCTGTGCCGCCAGCATCAGTGGGGTATAGCCGTTACCGGCCTTTGCATTGACGTTGGCCCGCGCCGCCACCAACAGCTTGACGATTTCGGGATAGCCAAACGCCGATGCCGACAGAATGGCGACGGCGCCGTTGTTGGAATGGGCGTTAACGTCTGCCCCGGCGGCGATCAGCGCCTGCGCCACGGCGCGGCGGCCGTTCTGGGCGGCAAAGATCAGCGCGGTATAGTCATTGGTATTGCTGGCATTAACCTTGGCCTTGGCGGCGATCAGGGCTTGCACAACTGGCAGATAACCATTGCGGGCGGCGACCATCAGCGGGGTGTCGCCACTTTCAGGGGCGCGGGCTTCGACATTAGCCCCTTTGGACAGCAGCAGCTGGACCCCGTTGAGATCCCCGGCACCTGCGGCATCCAGAAGGCTGTAGGCTGGGGCGGTCTTGTGCGCGGCGGCGACCGCCGGGGTGGTAAGGCCGGCCAGCAGGCTGGTGAACAGGCCGATGGCCAGGGTTCCCGCCAGAGCCTTTGGCAGCAACCGTTGCAACATCTTTACCATAACCTGCATGATCGTCCTCATTTCAGCGATTGGGTTTCTTTGATGCGTTTCCCCCGCCGGGCTGTCAAGGCTTTGCCGGGGATGGGCTGGATTGGCGCAGTGCCTGGATGGCGTTATGGCTTTTGCTGGGCGGCCCGGTTTGCTATTTTTATGCGGTGCTGTGCACGAAGGAAGGCGGATGTCATGGGTATCGATCCGGAAGAATTGTTACCGCGTAAAAAGCCCTCTGAGGTTGTTCTTGGCGAGGACATCTCGGCGTTTTCCGCCTTCGAGCTTAAGGCGCGCATTATGATGCTTGAGGAAGAAATTCAGCGCTGCCGTTGTGCAATTACGGCCCGCGAAGCCTCTAAATCAGCGGCGGACGCATTTTTCAAACGGTAAAAATAAACCGTGTAAAGACCGAATTCTTGGCCATTCGTTGCGAATTATCCTTTACCAATTCTTTCTTAGCGATTTTTATCCTCTGCCTTATTGCGGGGACGGAACTTTGTCGTCTTCGCGAAGCGGGGATGCCCTGCTATACAGGGCGCGGCTGCCGGGCACCGGGCGGGGTCATGGGTCTTGTCCCGTGGGCTTTGCCGTGTGACCGGTAAAATACAGATGGTGTTCGGCTTGGTGTTTCAGCTTGGGCCCAGTTTTCTGGGAGTGCAGCATGCTTTCGACGGTAGACGAAGAACTTCATGAATTGACCCTGCAATCCTTCGCTGGGTCGGTGCTGTTCAAGCGCCTTTTTGACGAAGGCATGGATCTGGTCGAGGAAACCGCACGGTATCTCGATGGTCCGGGCCGTGACGAACAACGCATTCTGACGCGCAAAGTGGCGCTGCTTTATGCGGGCGAAAGCATGCGGGTCACCACACGGCTGATGCAGGCGGCCAGCTGGCTTCTGGTTCAGCGCGCGGTGCATGAAGGTGAAATGCAGGCCGATGAAGCGGCCTGTGAACGCTATCGTCTCGGTTCCAAGGAAATCTGTTTTGGGGCGGGGCGCGATGGTGTCGAGCTTTTGCCTGCTGTGCTGCGGGACCTTCTGGTTCGCAGCGATAGGTTGTATCGGCAGATTGCCCGGCTCGACGAAGTGCTCTTCGGGCAGGTCGTGATTGCCCCAGGTGCCCGTGGGCAGATGGCGTTACTGGAGCAGGCCTTCGGCGGCAAATAAGCACTCCCTGACACTGTGCCGCAGGGTGGAAATATTTTTTTCACCATGGCTTACGCGGGCATATCGCGGTCATAGGAGAATTGAAACGTTTGGCCTGTATGGTTGCGCCAATATGTACGTTGACAGCATAGATTCCTTTAGGCGACACAACCGCACGCGTCTCGTGGCGGTCCTGGTGGCGGTAACGCTGCTAGCGGCCCCCGCAGCGGCGGGTTTGCAGCTCTGCAACAAGGCTCGGGTGCCGGCTAAAGTGGCTCTGGGTCGTGCTGTTGGGAAAACCTGGGAAAGCCGGGGGTGGTGGAGCGTTCCGCCTGGAACTTGCGCCACATTGATCGCCGGTCCGCTCGATGCGCGCTATTACTATCTCTATGGCACCGACGGAAGATCGGGCACATGGAGTGGCGGCACCAATTTTTGTACGTCTGCGGATGGTTCTTTCACCATCTCCGGGCGGGGAAATTGTGCAGCGCGGGGATACGACAGTAAGGGGTTTTTTGAGGTCGACACTCAGGACCGAGCAGACTGGAAACAAACATTGTCTGATTAGCGCTTGAGCAAGACTGGTCTGTGACGTAGACGAACCCAATGAAAATGAAACTGCCCGGACCCGCCGATACAGGTGGTCGGGCACAAGCGGTAAAGTCGATTTGCCCTTGTCCATATGAGGATCAAAAAATAAATGCGGCGCACTCGCAAAACGAAAATCCTGGCCACGCTTGGCCCGTCGTCCACAACTCCGGGACCAATTCGGGCCCTGTTTGAAGCTGGGGCGGACGTTTTCCGCATCAACATGAGCCATGCCACGCATGAAGACCTGGCCAATCGCTTCAAGTATATCCGCGATCTGGAAGAGGCTGTTGGTCGTCCGATCGGCATTCTCGCCGATCTGCAGGGTCCGAAGATCCGTCTGGGCAAGCTCAATAACGACCAGCGCGATATCGCCAATGGCGAAAAGCTGCATCTGGTTTGTGGTGCGGAAGCTGACAAGTCGACCGATGTGCCGATGCCGCATCCGGAAGTGTTCGCCGGCCTGAAGGAAGGCGATACGCTGCTGGTTGACGATGGCAAGCTGCGTCTGCGCGTTCTCGACGCGACCAAGAACGACGCCAATGTCGTGGTCGAAGTCGGCGGTGTGCTGCGTTCGCGCAAGGGCGTCAATCTGCCCGATACCGTGTTGCCGATCTCGGCGATGACCCCGAAGGATCACAGCGACCTCGAAGCCGTCCTCAAGCAGGGCGTCGACTGGATTGCTCTGTCCTTCGTGCAGCGTCCTGAAGACGTCGCTGACCTCAAGAAGATCGTTGCCGGCCGCGCTGGCGTGTTGTCGAAGATCGAGAAGCCGCAGGCGCTGGTTTGCCTGGCCGACATTCTCGACCTGTCGGACGCGCTGATGGTTGCCCGTGGCGATCTGGGTGTGGAAGTGCCGGTGCAGTTGGTTCCGGGCAAGCAGAAGCACATCATCGGCATGGCGCGTCGCGCCGGTAAGCCGGTTGTTGTTGCCACGCAGATGCTGGAATCGATGATCAATGCGCCGGTTCCGACCCGCGCTGAAGTCTCCGACGTTGCCAACGCCATGTTTGATGGCGCTGACGCCGTTATGTTGTCGGCCGAATCCGCTTCGGGCAGCTATCCGGTCGAAGCGGTTTCGATGATGGACAAGATCGCCAACTCGGTCGAGCGTGACCCGCTCTACCTGCAGATGATCGAAAGCCATCGCAATCCGCCGGAACAGACCACGCCGGACGCCATCATGGCGGCGGTGCACGAAGTCACCCACACGATCCACGCCAGCGCCATCGTGTGCTGGACGAAGTCGGGTGCCACCGCGCTCCGTTGCGCCCGTGAACGGCCTGAAGCGCCGATCCTGGCTCTGACGCCGAGCAAGGAAACCGCGCATCGTCTGACCCTGACCTGGGGCCTGCACAGCGTCTTCACAGAAGACGCCCAGGATCTGGACGATATGGTCGATCGCGCCACGAAGTTCGCTCTGGACGAAGGCTTTGCCAAGCCGGGCCAGCGCATCGTGATCACCGCCGGTGTGCCGTTGCGCACCCCGGGTGCCACCAACATGCTGCGCGTCGCCTTCGTCGGCGGCCGGTAATATTAGCATTGTTTTTAAGAAAGCCGGCGGTGCGAAAGCGCCGCCGGTTTTTTTATGGCTGAAGCGGGGTGGTGTGGCCAAACAAAAACGGCGAAGGTTGCCCCTCGCCGTTTCGCGTAAATTTTTTTGCGGCAGGTTCAGCCCTTCAGGGCATCCAGCGCCGACAGGATCGCGTCGGTCATGCCAGCGGTTGAAACCGAGATCTGGCCCGCCTGCATGATGTCGCGGGTGCGGTACCCGTCCTTCAGCACCTTATCGACAGCCTTTTCGATCAGCGTGGCATCCTCGATCCGCTCGAAGGAATAGCGCAGGCACATGCCCAGCGACAGGATGGTCGCAATCGGGTTGGCCAGGCCTTTGCCCGCGATGTCGGGGGCGCTGCCATGGATCGGCTCGTACAAACCGGGCAGGCGGCCATTGGCATCCTTGGCCCCGATCGAGGCCGACGGCAGCATGCCGATCGAACCGGTCAGCTGCGCGGCTTCGTCCGACAGGATGTCGCCGAACAGATTGTCGGTGGCGATGACATCAAACTGCTTCGGATTACGCACCAACTGCATGGCGCAGTTATCCGACAGCACGTTGGTCAGCTCGATATCAGGGAATTCGGCATCGTGAATGCGCCACATCACTTCGCGCCATAACACGCCGGTGACCATGACGTTGGATTTTTCGACCGAGGCGACGCGTTTGCCGCGCAGTCGTGCCAGCTGGAACGCGACGCGGGCAATGCGCTCGATTTCCATGGTGGTGTAGACCTGGGTATCGACGGCGCGCTTTTGCCCACCCGACAGCACAGTCACTTCCTTGGGCTGGCCGAAATAGATGCCGCCGGTCAGCTCGCGCACGATCAGAATATCAAGACCGGCGACGATTTCCGGACGCAATGTCGAGGCGTCCTTCAGCGCTTCAAAGCACAAAGCCGGGCGCAGGTTGGCGAACAGCCCGAGATCCTTGCGCAGGCGCATCAGGCCGCGTTCTGGTTTCAGCTCGAACGGCAGCGGGTCCCACTGCGGCCCGCCAACGGCACCAAACAGCACCGCATCGGCCTGCTGGGCCTTATAGATCATGGCATCGGTGGCCGGTGTGCCGTGGGTCTCGTACGAGATGCCGCCGACCAGATCATGGTCCAGCGTGTAAGAAAGCCCACGGTTCTGTGCAAACCAGGCCAGAACGCGCTTGGTTTCTTCCATGATCTCGGGCCCGATGCCGTCGCCGGGCAGAAACAGAATATTATAGGTCATTTTAAATCCAGGGTGTTTTGGCTTTTTGCGCCGCTTCATAAGTCGCGATCTTGGCGTCCTGACGCAGGGTCAGGCCGATATCGTCC
>JBAVPS010000430.1:0-4436 GCA_049693315.1 Rhizomicrobium sp.
GCGCGGGTCAGGATGACTTCCGGCCCCGCCGCCAGCATGGCAAAATCATGCGCCGACAGACCAATGGCACGTTCCGGCTGCTCCAGCCCCAAGGTGCGGCGCATCGGGCGCGAGAACCACGGATCGGCCGGCGCGGCAGCGGGCCAGCTGCCTTCATTGAGGCCGCTTAAGATCAGCCGGTCAAAGCTTTGCAGGCGGGCTTCGCGTGGGCTTAAAATCGCCAGCCTTGGATGGCGGCCATAGGATGGGCGCACGGGTTCGCCCGCGTCGAGTAACTGGCGGAACAGATGGGCATAGCTGCGGGTTTCAATCGGCGGCAACCCGGTGACGGCCTGACCAAGCTGGGTGAAGAACTGGCTGGCGGCATCGCCATCGGCCCCGGCCCACAGCGGGTTGTCGGTGGCATCGGGGCTTTCGGCCAGCGCTTCGGCGACCGCAATATGGGCATCAATCAGTGTGCTGAAGGTGTTTTCGGCTGTGGCCAGCGCCTCGGCCAGTGGGGCCAGAATCGTCGCGATGTCATTGAACCACGCCATCAGGGCTTGCAAGGTTTCCGTGTCGCGCGCACGCGGGCTGTCACAGGCGGCGGCAATCGCGGCGCGGATACCATCCAGCCCGGCATCGGGGCGCGGACCCCGCAGCACCAGATCCAGCTTACGCGCCATAGCGAGGAATTCGGCCCGCCCGCCGCGTGCGCTTAACGGATGCTTGAGCAGCGCCAGCAGCGGTACCGGGGCAAAGTCGCTGTCGGCGGCGTCGGCAATCAGGCTTAGATAGCTGCCCGCACGGGTCAGCGGCAGGCGTTGCCCGGCGGAATCGTCGAGCAGAATATTCCAGCGCCGGCATAATACGGCAACGCGGCGGGCCAGATCGCGGTCGCGGGTGACCAGCGCCGCCGTCTTGCCCGGCGTTTCAAGCGCTTCACGCAAATAGAGTGCGGCGATCTCGGCTTCCTCGGCCGGGTCGGCGGCTTCTTCCAGCGTCAGGCCATCAAGGCCGGGGGCAATGGCGTCGCCACCCTGTTCGGCCAGTGCACGCCAGGCATCGGTGGCCGGTGCCGGGCGTAGCACTTCCGAC
The DNA here is from genome assembly GCA_049693315.1 of Rhizomicrobium sp. Taxonomy (GTDB): domain Bacteria; phylum Pseudomonadota; class Alphaproteobacteria; order Micropepsales; family Micropepsaceae; genus Rhizomicrobium. The sequence goes on from JBAVPS010000430.1 coordinate 1,078, forward strand.
AGCAATTTTTCACGCGCAGTATTGCCGGGCATGGTGGCCCAGTCTTCGACCGCATCGCGGGCCACGCCCAACCGGTCGATCAGGCGCTTCAGGCCATATTGCGGGTGACCGGCATCAAGTGTTTCCCATGCCGCTTCATCGAGGGTTTTATCCAGCCCCGGCAACACCACCGCCCCCTTTGGCAGGGCGGCAATCGCCGCCATCAGATCGGCGGTGGCCGGAACACTGCCGGTGGAACCGGCAGCAATCACCGGCCCGTCCGGCGGATGGGCGCTTAGGCGTTTGGCCAGTGCCGCCAGCGCGGCATTGCGATGGGCGGCGGGGTTGACGGCCCCTTCGGCGGCCAGCAGCGGCGGCCAGGTTTCGTTGATGATCCCCAGAAACTCTTTAACCTCGGCCCAGTGGGCGGCAAGCGTTTCGGGGGCCAGCTCGGTCAGCTTGGCAAGATCGGCCCCGGCGGTTTCGGCTTCGTCCATCACCGCCGCCAGCGATGTCGCCAGCGACGTCGCCTGATCAAAGCTCATATCGCTGTCGTGGCCGTGGCGGTTCTGGCTCCAGCGCTGGATCAGGGTGGCCAGCAGCAGGCGGCGGCGGATCAGCGGGATGCGGGGGGTAAGTACGAAATCGTCCGCATCAGGATCAAAATCGCTGTCGTCGCTGTCGGCCTCGCTTAACGTGGTAAAGCGCGGCAACAGCAGCGCACCGTCCAGCTCGCGGGCAAAGCTGTCGGCAAACAGGCGGGCGGCGCGGCTGGTCGGCAGATAGATCGTTGCCGCCGCCAGCGTGTGTGGTTCAAGGCCAAAGCGGTCGGCAAACCCGCGCGCCAGGGCACGTGCAAAATGCGCCCCGGCGGCAATGGTATAGACCCGGCTTTTAAGCGCCGGGGGCAAAGCCGGCCATTTTTTCTTCGGCGTCCTTTACCGCCTGCGGGGTGCCGACATGCATCCACATCCCTTCCAGACGCTGGCCGTAGAGGCGGCCCTGCTCAATGGCGCGATCCCACAGAATGTTGACCGAGAAGGTGCCTTCCGGCGCATTGTCGAACAGGCGCGGGTGCACGATCTGGACACCGGGATAGGCAAAGGGCGACACGCGGCCCATCGGCACGCGGGCCAGATGCCCGACGGAGTCCATCAGAAAATCGCCCCGGCCTTCATAGCCCAGCGAACCGATCAGCGGTGCCATCAACAGCAAGCCGTCCATCCGGTTGGAATCCCAGATTTCCTTCATGCGCTCAAGCGCAACGCCATAGCCTTCGATCCACAGCGTGTCCGAATTATGCACGAAAAAGGGTTCGTCACCGAAATAGTGCAGCGCTTTGACAATGCCGCCGCCGGTACCAAGCAGGCCCTCGGTTTCATCCGAATAGAGGATTTCGACATCCTTACGCTTGCTTAGGTGGTCGCGCAGCATGTCGGCAAGGTAATGCAGATTGACGACAAACTGGGTCACACCGGCTGCCTTCAGCCGGTCGATGGCGTGGTCGATCATTGCCTTGCCGGCAACCTCGACCAGGGGTTTGGGCCGGGTCAGCGTCAAAGGACGCATCCGCGTGCCAAGCCCCGCCGCCATTATCATTGCGCGCGTGGGTGCACTCATTCTTTAATCTCCTTCACAGCGGGGACCGATGTCCGCACCGTGTCTGATATCTTCCGGTCATACCATGAAGCGAGCTGTGACAGCGCCGGGTGGGCGAGGTCTGCGCTTAAGTAGGACCATACCCGGGGAAGATAACGCAAATATTTCGGTTTACCATCGCGTTTATACAACCGGGCGAAAATGCCAACGATCTTGGCATTGCGCTGGGCAGCAAACAGCGCCATGGCAGCGGCGAAAGCATCCCGGTCAACCGGGGTGCCCTGTGCCTGCATAGTGTCGAGATAGTGACGCATGGTGTGTTCGGCAAGGGCCGGGGCAACATCGCGGCGGGCATCTTCGGTGAGCGAAATCAGATCATAGGCCGCAGAACCGGCCACGGCGTCCTGAAAATCGATCAGACCAACCGATGCGGCACCGCCCCGCCCCGGCAGCCACAACAGGTTCTGGGCATGGTAATCGCGGTGGACGAAGACCGCAGGGCCCGTTGGTGCCTCCGCCTGCGCCGCCTGCCAAAGGGCGCGATGCTCGGCGGTTTCTTCATCTGTGGCGGCACGGTTCAGCGCCACCGGAAAATACCATTCGGTTAAAAGATCAACCTCGGCGGTCAGCGCAGTCTCGTCATAGGCGAACAGCGGCAGTTGACCGGTTTTCTGGCCGATTTTTTCTGGCGCAGGGTGTTGGTGGATGCAGGCCAGCACGTCGGCGGCGCGGGCATAGAGCAGGGCTTCATCGCCGCCAGTCGCCAGCACATCGGCAAACATATCGGTGCCGAGATCTTCCATCAGTACGAAGCCCTGGGTGGTATCGGCGGCGTAAATCTCCGGTGCGCTTAAACCCAGCGACCGTAAATAGTCATCAGCGGCAACAAACCGGGCGCAATCGGCCCCGGCCAGACGCGCCACCGCGTTATAGCCCAGCTGGCGGCGCGTCTCTGCACTGGCCCCCGGTGGGGCGACGGGGCTTTCGGCCCCCTGAGGCTGGTCCATCACCAGGGCGGATTTTTCGCCAAGTTCTAAGCGCATATAGCGGCGGGTGGAGGCATCGCCGGGCAGGGGGGTAAGCGTGGCCGCGCCCCAGCCCGCATCGCGTATAAATGCAGTAATCGCTGCGTGGCGGCCAGACCGGTGGTCCGTAGAAGTGTGTTCAGACATGGATTTCTTTGGTTAATACGGCCCAGCGTGCTGGACCGGTGATGGTGACAAGACGGCCCTGTTCAGATCCGGCCACATTGGTCAGGGTGATGTTAAGGGCGTCTTCAGGCAAATAGGGGCCTGCACGGTCGGGCCATTCGATCAGGGCCACGCCGTCGCTTAAGGCTTCGTCCAGACCAAGCTCGCGCACTTCTTCCGGGCTTTCCAGCCGGTACAGGTCATAATGGGACAGAAGCAATGTCTCGGTCTCGTAGGTTTGCACCAGCGTGAAAGTCGGGCTTGGCACAGCCTCGTTTACCCCCAGCGCCTGCAGAATGGTGCGGGCCAGCGCGGTCTTGCCCGCACCCAGATCACCATAAAGCGCCACACAGTCGCCGGGGCGCAGATGGGGGGCCAGTTGCCGCCCTAAAGCCACAGTAGCTTCAAGGTCTTTCAAGGAGATAGCGCTGAGAATTGGAATTATTTCCATAAAACGATTGATTCCCTTTGTCCTGATGGTTTACCCCTCCGCTGCGTTTTTCAAACCTTTTCCCGGATACCCATGCCAGAGCATATCGTTATCGTCGGGGCCGGTCAGGCCGGCCTGCAAGCTGTCATAACACTGCGTGC
>JBAVPS010000431.1:0-4978 GCA_049693315.1 Rhizomicrobium sp.
GGTATCAATCGAACGGCGCAATGGTCTGCCGATTGATGCTGGCCTGCGGCTGGCATCAATGCGCCCCGGTCCGATGCTGTCGGGCCGCTGGAAGCTCGGCAATGCGTTGCATGGCCGGTTGGAAGCCACACGCTGCATCGTACCTATTCTGGCAACCATCACCCATCGCGAAGCGCGCAAGCTGCTCTATCAATGGGGCGCACCACGTTTTCATGATCGGTTGCTGCTCGGCTGGGCCGAAGACGGTAACCCCGGTCGCGATGGTCTGTGGTGGGCATTACTGGAATTATCGGAATTTTTCGCACCGCCAGATTTCCCGCTCTCGGGTCGCGATGCGCTGGCAGCGGGGTTGCCTGCCGGCCCCGCAATCGGTCAGGCGTTGCGCGAAGTCGAAGCCTGGTGGATGGAGCATGATTTTTTGCCCGGACCACAGGAATTGCTTGGTGAATTAAACCGCACCGCGGAAGGCCTTGAAAAGCGGCATTAGAGCGCTTCCCCAAAAAGTGGGTACCGGTTTTTGGCTAGGAAGCGCGACAAAATATAAGCGGCGCTTCCCCAAAAAGTGGGTATCGGTTTTCGGCCAGGAAGCGCGACAAAAATAAGCGGCGCTTGCCCGAAAAGTGGGTATCGGTTTTCGGCCAGGAAGCGCTTTATGCGCCGATGCCGTGCATCACCGGTTCGAGCCAGCCGAGCCAGCCATCTTCGATCAGCCGTTCAATGCCGTGCCAGATCATGCGCAGCGCCACCAGCAACACGATGATCACGCCAGCATAACTGATCCAGGAATAGCGATTGAGCAGTTTGGCGATGACGTTGGCCGCCAGCCCCATCAGTGCAATCGACAAGGCGAGCCCAATCACCAGTACCGGCAGGTGATGCATCGCAGCACCGGCTACCGCCAGCACATTGTCGAGCGACATCGACAGGTCAGCAATCGCAATGCTGACAATGGCGCGGCGCAGCGCCTTGGCGTGCGGCAGTTTCTCGTCGAGAATGGATTTGGTTTCTTCGCCATTTTTGCAGCAGCATTCCTGATGGCGGATATCACGATACAGCCGCCAGCATACCCACAGCAGCAAAAGACCACCCGCCAGCATCGCCGGGGTAAATTGCAACAGCTCGACCGCACAAATCGCCAGTACAATCCGCAACAACACCGCAATGGCCAGGCCCCAGAAAATCACCCGGTGGCGATCCTGTGGCTTCAGCTGGGCCGCCGACATGCCGATGACCAGGGCATTGTCGCCCGCCAGCACAATGTCAATCAGGATGACCTGGATCAGCGCGAACCAGCCACCATTTGCGAAAATGTCGAGCAACAGAACGCCTCACGCGAGCAAAAGTGGAAACATAAAAAGATTTTAATACATATGGGGAGGTGGTCGGAGCTTTACCAGAGGGAAGCTTTTAAATTTTATCCGCTGGCGGGAATGTTCCGGTCTGGCGCAGCGCTTCGCCCAGCACCATGGCCCCTGCCAGAGCGACATTGAGCGAGCGACCCAGAATTGGAATCCGTACACGGGCATCGGCGCGATGGTGGACATCATCGGGCACCCCGGCACTTTCACGCCCCAGTAGCAGGATGTCGCTGCCGGTAAAGCGAAACTCGGTGTGCGGAATACTGGCCTTGGTGGTCAGCAGCACGATGCGGGCGGGATTTTCCGCGCCGGTACGGGCGCTCAGAAAGGCGTCCCAATTGCTGTGGCGGGTGACCTCGGCCATCTCGGCATAATCCATCCCGGCGCGTTTGAGCTTTTTGTCGGTAAACAGAAAGCCGCACGGTTCGATGATATCGACCGGCACGCCCAGACAGGCGCCAAGGCGGATCAGCGTGCCGGTGTTTTGCGGAATATCGGGCTGATAGAGCGCCAGACGCATGGTTTCATCCCACCGTCGCCGCGCCGCAGGCGCAGAAGGGGTGGTCGATGCGGGCACGGCGCACCTCGCCCGACAGGGTCAGGCGGGCGTTGGGTTTCAGCGATAAGCCCAGCACACGGGCCTCGTCTACCGGTCCGGGGAAGTGGATCTTGCCGGGGGGCAGGCGGGAAAATCCGACGCGGACATAATAAAGCTCGTCCCCGACCAGAATGATGCTGGCCGCGCCTAAAAGGCGGGCTTCTTCAATGCCATGGCGCATCAGCGCCACGCCGATACCCTGGCCGCGCAGCGCAGGTTCCACCGCCAGCGGACCGAGCAGCAAAGAGGCTTCCTTGCCCACGGTTACCGGCCAGAAGCGGATCGAGCCATAAAGCTTGTCGTCTTCCACCGCGACGAAGCTCAATGCGCCAACCGGATCGACGCCTTCACGCAATCGGTAGGCCGCTTTGGCAAAGCGTCCAGGTCCGAAACTCTTGGCGTTGAGGGCTTCGACGGCGGCTGCATCGGCAGTACGTTCCGGTCTGATCTGCCAGACCGGCGGCGGAGGTTTCGTCATGGCGCCCTGCTAACGGCGCAGCGCGTCAAATGCAAGACCATTACCAGTGTGCCGCCGGTGACATTTGCGTCAGATACTCGGCCAGGCGGCGACGGGTCGCCGCACTGGTGCCGTCGGGCGGTGCGGCGGGGTCGGCCAGCTGGCAGCCGCGGATTTCCAGATTGGGCTTGAAGGTGAATTCTGCACCGGCCAGCCGGTAGAGCAGCACATGGTTGGTGGTAAGGCCGTAGCGCCGGGTCAGTACCCCGACCAGTTGTGGCGGGGCGCTTTTGGTCAGGCCGATTTCTTCGCGCATCTCGCGCAGCACGGCCGTCGCCGGGGGCTCGCCGCGGTCCACACCGCCGCCAGGCAGGTGCCAGCCGGGCAGATAGCTGTGGCGGACCAGCACGATTTTACCCTCACATTCGACCAGTGCGGTCACCCCGACGGTGGTCGGCGAGCTGATGGCCCGGCTGGTCAGATAAAACGGTTGCACCCGGCGCCAAAGCCAATGCCACAGGTTGCTTTTGGGGGCTGTCATTCGCGGCTACCGCTTTGTGCGGCTGGGGCAAAAGGAATATTTTTTAACATGGATATTGTGGCTGCCTGGTTGTGGTGGGCCATCCGTCAGCTTTAGGGCTGTAAAAGGGGCTTGGCGCTGCGTGTCAGATCGGTTACTTTTTAATTAAACTGTGCTCACTGCGTCGCAAAAAAAACGATAGGCAGGACCAGTTTTTGGTCTTTTCTTTTTGTATAGCAAGCATGCCGGTTCGCTGGGGCGTGGAATTTCTGCGTCGGGTGCTGGTACGGTGAAATCTATTTCCTATCTATCTTTGAACGGCGTATTGGGGCCGTCTCTCGCGAGTTAAAATGCTGGAAGTTGTACCTTCTCTTTGTTCCTTATGTGCGCTGATCGTCGGCACGAACGCGCCGCGACGGGCTTTGTTGCAGTCGCTGTTGTCGGCCTTTGGTTTGACCCAGCTCTATTCGGCTGCTGACAGCAATGAGGCATGTGCATTAGTGCGTACAGCCCGGCCGAACGTGATGATTGTCAGTCTGGGGCTTGGCCCCGAAGACGGCATCGGCTTTGCCCACCGTCTGCGGCATGATGAAACGAGCCCCAATCCCTATATTCCGATCATTATGGTGCTCGATCCGGCGGAGCAGTCCCGGATTCCTGCGGCCCGCGATGCCGGGGTTAATGCCGTGCTGGCCGCCCCGATCACCGCGCAGAACCTGCAGGAGCATCTGATCGAGATTGTCGAAAATCCGCGTCCTTATATCCGGGTCGGCAGCTATTTCGGCCCTGATCGGCGGCGCGCACCTCGCGAACAGGTTGTACCGTATGGCGATATGTGCCGGAAAGACAATTTTGCCGCGTGATGCTTAATGCTTTTTCGTCGCAGTGCGCCCAAGTTATGGTAAATCGTTAGGCGGTCTTTAAAGCCTTGCCGCTATAATTCGCCTCATGATTTATAGGTAGGGGCGTCGTTAGCTTACATGTTACAGATTGGCGGATTTATATTCTTGCTCGTTTGCGTGTTCGGCGGTTTCATTATCTCCGGCGGCAAAATCGAGATTATCCTTGAAGCTTTACCGCACGAAATGATGACCATCGGCGGCGGCGCGGTTGCCGGTTTTCTGATCGGCGGCTCGATGTCTTCGATCAAGAAGCTGGGCGGCGATCTGTCGAAAATCTTTTCCGGACCGAAGTGGAAGGCCAAGGATTATCACGCCCTGCTCAGCCTGTTGTTCCAGCTCACCAAGCTGATGAAGACCAAGGGGTTGATCGCGCTGGAAAGCCACATCGAAAAGCCATCAGAATCGCCAATTTTTCGGCACTATCCCCGCGTGCTGAAAGACCATTTCGCCCTCGATTTCATTTGCGACACGCTGCGCATGATGACGATGAGCCTGGAAGATCCGCTGCAGGTCGAAGCGGCGATGGAAAAACAGCTCGAAAAGCATCATCACGAGGCCCTGACTATTGCCGATGCCTTACAGACCATGGCCGATGCCTTGCCGGCGCTGGGTATTGTTGCCGCCGTGATGGGCGTGATCAAGACCATGGCCGCCATTACCGAGCCACCGGAAATTCTCGGCGGCATGATTGGTTCGGCGCTGGTCGGCACCTTCCTCGGCGTGTTCCTCGCCTATGGTGTGGTCGGTCCGTTGAGCGTGCGCCTGCGCGCCATCGTCGATGAAGAATCACATTTCTATCATGTCATCCGCGATATTCTGGTTGCCCATCTGCATGGCAACGCGGCGCAGATCTCGGTCGAAATTGGCCGTGGTTCGGTGCCGTCGGAACTGCAGCCCAGCTTTACCGAGCTGGAGCAGGAACTCAATAATATCCCGCGTGAAAACGGCTAAGACTGTTTAGCGCCCCGAAAAAAACGGGGCACCGCCTTAGAAATAGCGCCACAGGATATAGACCTGACAGATGGCGATGCTGACCAGCATCATCGGCAGCGCCAGTAGCGCAAATGTGCTGAAGCGGAAATTCACCCCGGCTTTTTCCGCCTCGCCCGCCACCACCAGATTGGCGCTTGCCCCGATCAGGGT
>JBAVPS010000432.1:0-4807 GCA_049693315.1 Rhizomicrobium sp.
TTCCGGGTGCCGTGATCGATTATGTCCAAGGCAGCGGACTGACCGGCCCGGCGCTGTAAAAGGTTCCCGATGCCGTGCTGTGTGTGGACGCTGCTTGCAAGACGTCAGGACTGAGCCAGACAGAAGATGGCGCGGCAGTGCCTTCAATCATTCGCGCCAATGCGCAATTTGTCTGGGGTAAGCCAAAACGCGAGCCCCGCAACAGCCGTTTACGCTGGACAGGCTTCATCACCCCGAAGGAAAGTGGGGCATTCCGCTTTGGCTTTGCCGGTGACACACCGTTCCGCATTACCGTTGGCAAAGAGAAAATTGTAGACGCCTGGGACAGTTTCGATCCGCAAAAAACCGGCACCATCTCACTGCAGGCTGGCCATACCTATGCCCTGACGGTCGAGGCCAGACAAAACGGTGACCGTGGCGATCAGCATCTGATGTGGGAACGCCCCGCACACAATGCGCAGGCGGCGCTGACAGCTGCCCGCAAAGCCGATCTGACCGTCTTCGTAGGCGGATTATCTCCGCATCTGGAAGGGGAAGAAATGACGGTCCACGCCCCCGGCTTTGCCGGTGGTGACCGCACCAGCCTTGACCTGCCCGCTGCACAGGAAAAACTGCTTGAACGGCTTGGCAGCCTGCGCAAGCCTGTTATCCTTGTACTGATGAATGGCAGTGCCATCAGCACCAACTGGGCCGACCAGCACATCCCCGCCATTGTCGAAGCCTGGTATCCCGGCGGCGAAGGCGGCCATGCGGTCGCGGCTTTGCTGGCGGGTGATTTCAGCCCGGCCGGAAGGCTGCCGGTGACGTTTTATAAATCGGCCGAACAACTGCCGCCGTTTAAAAGCTATGCCATGACCGGGCGAACCTATCGCTATTTCACCGGCACGCCGCTTTATCCCTTCGGCTATGGTTTAAGTTATACGCAGTTTTCCTATGGCCCGATTACACTGGACCATGACAGTGTCGTTACAGGTGGCAGCGTTCACGCCTTTGTCGATGTCACCAACACTGGCAGCCGCGATGGTGACGAGGTGGTACAACTTTATGTCAGCCACCCCATCGCCGGGGCACCAATCCGCGCCTTGCAGGGTTTTAAACGCATTCCCCTAAAAGCTGGGGAAACCCGAAAAGTTGATTTTGTGCTGGATGAACGCGCCATGAGCATGGTTGATGCCAGCGGCAAACGCGCGGTTTCACCGGGGGCGGTCACGCTGTGGATCGGCGGCGGTCAACCCACCACACGCGACGGCCTGCCACCAGCAGCAGGCACATCCGCCAGCTTCACTGTGACTGGGCAGAAAAAAATAAGCGATTAGAGCCCCAAACACACGATAGCTGCCTTATTGCGTATTTGTGGCTTCTGGCATCATCTTTTGTAACAGCCTGTGCAGCTCAGCCCGCTCGGCCTTGCTCAGACGGTCGAGAAAAAAGCCATCGGTATTAGAGGCCTCGACCAGACCGTTCTGCAACAACTGCTGCCCGGTCTTGGTGAGGGAAACAAAGCGGCGACGCTTATCGGCGGGGTCCTGCCGCCGCGTGATCACACCGCGCTGCTCCAGCCGATTGAGCAGTTCAGCCAATGTCGCCTTACTGCTGGCGGCGGCTTCAACCAACAGGAACTGTTCGATACCCGGTTGTTCCGCGATGGCGCGCAGCACCGCATATTGCGGCTTGGTCAGCTCGGGCAGCACAGCCTGCCAGACGGCGGTGTGCGCCTGCATTAACCGACGCATCAGGTGAAAAATCTCTGCATTCAATACCGTGACCACCAGCACACTCCCTGATTGTCTCCCAACCCCGCACAGTTGACAGGTGTTTAGCACATCTTGTTCTTGTGCGAACATTTTTCTTGCCAGCACATTCCCAGACGACTATATCGTTCGTATAAGAACTAATTATGCTGAACGCGCCAGCTCGTGCTCCGCATTCAGACACGCGTAAAGGAAGACCGCATGCCATTTGATACTTTGCGTGAGTACCTCGCCGCCCTAAAGCAACACAGCCAATTGCTGGAAATCCACGAACAGGTCATGCCGGAGCCAGATCTGGCTGCCGCCGCCAATGCGATCAGTCGTTTCGGAGATAAAGCGCCGGGGTTGTATTTCGATAACATTGCGGGGTTTACCAAAGCACGCGTAGCGCTTAACACCCTGGGGTCATGGGCCAACCACGCCATCGCGCTTGGCCTGCCGCCCAACACCACAACACGGGCACAGGTCGACGAATTCATTTGCCGCTGGGAAAAATTTCCCGTAACGCCTGAACGACGCGCCAATCCCCCATGGGCGGAAAATACCGTTGATGGCGACGCAATCAATCTGTTCGATATTCTGCCGCTGTTCCGCCTCAACGATGGTGATGGCGGCTTCTATCTCGACAAGGCTTGTGTCGTTTCACGCGATCCGACCGAGCCAGAGAATTTCAACAAGCAGAATGTTGGCGTTTACCGCATGGAAGTGAAGGGTAAGCGGAAGCTTGGCTTGCAGCCTGTGCCGATGCACGACATCGCCCTGCATTTACGTATGGCAGAAGAACGTGGTCAGGACCTGCCCATTGCCATCACACTCAGCAATGAACCGATCATTACACTGATGGGGTCAACCCCGTTGCGGTATGATCAGTCGGAATATGAAATGGCTGGCGCGTTACGGCAATCACCGTATCCGATTGCAACCGCACCACTGACCGGCTTCGATGTGCCCTGGGGGTCGGAAGTCATTCTGGAAGGTGTGATCGAGGGTCGTAAACGCGAGATCGAAGGCCCCTTTGGTGAATTTACCGGTCACTATTCCGGCGGGCGTAACATGACCGTGGTGCGAATCGACAAGGTTTCTTACCGAACCGATCCGATATTTGAATCGCTGTATCTTGGTATGCCATGGACCGAGATTGATTACCTGATTGGCCCGGCAACCTGTGTGCCCTTATATCAGCAATTGAAGGCCGAGTTCCCGGAAGTTCAGGCGGTTAACGCCATGTACACCCACGGCCTTCTGGTAATCATTTCGACCAAGAAACGTTATGGTGGTTTCGCCCGCGCGGTCGGCATGCGCGCCATGACCACGCCGCACGGCCTGGGCTACGTCAAGATGGTCATCATGGTGGACGAGGATGTTGATCCCTTTAATCTGCCGCAAGTGATGTGGGCATTGTCCGCCAAGGTTAATCCGGCAGGTGATCTTGTAAGACTGCCCAACATGTCAGTACTGGAGCTTGATCCGGGCTCGTCACCGCCCGGCATTACTGACAAACTGATTATCGACGCCACAACACCGGTCGCACCGGATAAACGCGGTCATTACAGCCAACCCGTACGCGATTTGCCCGAAGCAAAAATCTGGGTCGAAAAACTTACGGCCATGCTGTCCCACGCACAGACGGCGAACCGATAAGGAGAAAGCCGTGGAAAAGTCATCCAAAACACCAGAAATTTGCCCACGCTGCGGTGAAGCACATATCAAGCTTATGGCTGTCTCCCCCGTGGCCGGCGCCTGGGAAGTCTATCAATGCCAACACTGCCTATACACATGGCGTTCGACAGAACCGGAACGTCGTACCAGCCGGACGCACTATCCGGAGGCTTTCCGTATGACACAGGCCGACATCGATAATGCCCCACAAGTTCCGACGATTCCGCCACTGCTCGGCAATCAATAAGATACAGATTATTTCCAATTCATTCCCGGCAAGACGATATTCTTGCCGGGTTATATTTACGGTATAGTATGGTTACGGAGCATTATTCATCCGTAGACGCGGCATTTTGTACCGCTCCTCGCGAGCCCCTACGTTAGGACGCTTACTGCGCATTACCTCAGCAGACACCATTCGCAAAATCTGGCGACAACGCCAACATCACAATAACTCGTGTGCAAACAAGGCATTAGACGAGCCATATGGGAATCAGGGCAACCGCCGTCATACTTAATATTTTAGTGGCGATCACTTTAATTGTATCTGGCAATGGGACTGAACCTTTTAGGTCATAGTCAGCCAACCCAAACGGTATTTTCCTCTTAAGCGCACGCCGCATAGATATTCATACGACAAAAATCGTCCTGCAATATCGAGGCGTGACATGAATGATAAAATTGTAAAAGGCAAAAAAGTTCCGGTTACGGACTTACGCTCTGCTTTAGAATACCTTTCGACCATCCCCGGCCAGCTCGTCAGCACCGATACGGAAGTCAATCCCGACGCCGAACTGTCTGGCGTATATCGCTATGTTGGCGCTGGCGGCACCTGCATGCGTCCGACACGTCGCGGCGGCCCGGCAATGATCTTCAACAAGGTGAAGGGCTTCCCCGATTATAAAGTCGTCACCGGCTTGCTTGGTTCGCGTGATCGTGTCAGCCATCTTCTGGGCTGCCCGCCTGAAAAGCTCGGCTTCCTGATTAAAGACGCCGTTGAGAATGCCATGCCGCCGGTTGTCGTCGGCAAGGAAAAGGCGCTGTGCCAGGAAGTTGTGCATCTGGCTACCGATCCCGATTTTGATCTGCGTAAGCTGTTGCCAGCGCCGACCAATACCCCGGAAGATGCCGGTCCCTATGTTACCATGGGTCTGTGCTATGCTTCTGATCCGGAAACCGGCGAGTCCGACGTTACGATTCACCGCCTTTGCGTACAGAGCAAGGATGAGCTGTCGATGTGGCTCACCCCCGGCCGTCATATCGACGCTTTCCGCATGAAAGCGGAAGCCGCCGGTAAGCCGCTGCCGATCTCGATCAGCATTGGTGTTGATCCGGCCATCGAAATGGCGATCTGCTTTGAGCCGCCGACCACTCCGCTTGGCTTTGACGAGCTGAGC
>JBAVPS010000433.1:0-2070 GCA_049693315.1 Rhizomicrobium sp.
GCCGTCTGCGTCGGGCTAATCTGGCACTCAACGGGCCGCAGTCCGTGCCGGAGGAGAAACCACTGTCGCTGGCTGCTCCGGAACCGCATCACAGCCAGCCACGCGATTTCCGCGCCGCCTATGCCGCGCTGGCAGCCCGCCGAGGGTCACCTGTCTGCGCGTGAGGGAGCGTGTGTCGGGGCTCATGGAGAGCCTGTGTGCATCGGAAGGCGCTTTACGGAATTTGGATTAGGGGAGATGCCAATGCCATCCGCCGCATCACCTGCGAGATCCAGCGGTAGCTGTCAGATCCTCACAACCACAAATACAAAGCCCGGCCTGCGTCAGGTCGGGCTTTTCTGTGTCTGCTTATGACCCGAAGATGACATTCATCGAAGGTCTGGATAGTTCCGCGGCACTAACTTGAAAAGTTAGTTTATTGAAACATCTTTTGCTCTGCGCGCATGGTCCGTATCACCCCTTCGGCTTCAAATTGGTATTGAGGAAATCGACGATGGTGTCGAAACTGGGGCGGTAAGGCTTCGGCATGGTGATTTTGCATCCCGCAGACGATGTAGAACGTATCGTCGCGCCGGCGCTGAGGCGTTCGTCTGTCAAAAACGCGAGCGCCGGGCCGTGGTCCGCTGTGGGCAAATCGACAAATACGGCGTCGTGACAGGACCGGTTTAGCGCCTGATACAACCATGCGCCTTGCTCGTGTGGCACGGAATCGTCTGAATCTCCGTGAAAAATCAAAATCGGCGGATCCCGATCACTGACATAGCGGGCGGGATCTGCCAGATGAACCTTATCCGGGCAGCTTTGTATCGGGCAACCGATCAGCAGGCTTTCCGGTGAGCCGGCATCGTCGTGGCAACCATTCTGGGGATCGTTCGGAACACAGTGACGTACGGTCCAATGGTCCATCGCCGTAAAATCGCTCGGCGGATAAAACGCAATGGCGGCCTGTACGGCACTGGAAACACCCGTCACGCCGACATTGCCTTCAAGGACGGGTACATCACCGGTTACCGCCGCCATGGACGATGTCCAACCGCCTGAACTGTCGCCTATGATGGCGATGCGATTGCCGTCCAGACCGTAATGGGCGGCATTAAGCCTGAGCCAACGGATGGCCGCCTTGATGTCGTATAGCTGTCCGGGAAATTTTACTTGGGATGAAGAGCGGATTGAAACCCCGGCCACGGCATAGCCTGCGCGGTTCAATTGCGCGACAAGCCAGCCGGCAGACTCCTTGCCGGTATCCGCCATCCAGGCTGAACCGCCGGTCCAGATCACCACCGGTCGCAGCGTCCCGGATGAGGGGGCTGGTACATACAGATCCAGTAAATGCCCTTTGCTGCCGACCGGATCGGCAGGCGCATACGCAATATTGGCATAAATCGGTACCGGCGTGGTGGACGCGGCGTTTCCCGATTGCATATTTATCGCCACTGCGAACAACAGAGCGACAAAACTCCAAACACAACGCATCTTAACCCTCCCATGTTTTTTATTGTCATTGTGCCACTGAGAATCGGCGATACCGTGCAGTGTCGCACGGCTGAGGGATGTGCGGTAACGCCCATACCTGACGAGACGACGCTCGCCCCGGCAACACCCTCCTGCTGGCCACAGCTTGTTAACCCTGTGATTTCTGACGATCAGAATGCATGGGTAACGCTAAGGTTGCTATTGGCGTAGCAAGAGATATAGGTGAACTATACCTAAGTTCCAAATGCAGGTGCACCTTGACTGATATGCCACAAGACAAGCCACAAAGTGATCGGATTGGTGGGGGCGGCGCTGCGACGAGCGCGGGCATCCGCTTTGAACAACAACTCGGTGCGCTCTTTGCGTCTTGGATACTGTCGGGTGACCGGCTGGATGAAAGCTTTCGTCTTGGTGACGCCACGCCAGAGTGGGTCCGCTTCGAAACCGAAGCCCCGGTCGATGATTTGCTGATTAAGACAAACAATGGTGGCTTTATCGCCATCCAGGCCAAGACGACCGCTAATTTGAGTGATGACATAAATTCGCCATTAGGCAAAACGATCTCTCAGTTCGTGCGCCATTGGCATGCGGCTCGAC
>JBAVPS010000434.1:0-3143 GCA_049693315.1 Rhizomicrobium sp.
TGATGACCGCATCACAATTTATGCCGACCGCAGCCGTAATCTGGGTGCCGCCGATCCGTTCGGGCGCGAACTCACTCTGTCGCTCGGCTGTGCGCTGGCCAATTTTCAGGTGGCGGCCGCCCATTACGGCTATGGCCTGTCGATCCATATCAATCCGGGGCGGCTGGAGCCGACCGCCTCGCGCGATCCGGTCGAGGTCGCCCATATTCTGCTCAAACCCGGCGAGGCCGGGGCCGCCCCCTTAAAGGCGTTGTTCGACACCATCGGGGCGCGCCATACCAACCGCGGGCCGTACCTACGCAAAAAGCCGATCCCGGCAGTGGCGCTGGAATCCCTGTTCGGGGCCTATGGCAGTGATGTGCGCATCGTGCCGCTGTCCGAGCAGGCCCGGCGCGAGGATATCAGCTCGATCATCATGGAAGCGACCGAACGCTTCTGCGCCGATGCCCAGATGTCGGCCGACGCCGGGCACTGGTACCGCACCGGGATGGCCGATGTGCTGAAGCATCGCGATGGCGTGGTGGTGGATGCCGCCGGGCTGACCCCGTTTCGCACCGCCATGGCCAAATTGCTGCCCGATCAAAGCATCGACAGCACCAACCAGTATTGGCGCGACGCCACCCGCATGGTGCAGATCCCCACCGCCGCCCTGTTCGGGCTGGTGCTGGTGCGCGATCGCATGGATGTGGTGCAGGCGGTGACCGCCGGGCGGGCCTGGCAATTGTGCCAGCTGACCGCCACCCATTTTGGCCTTGCCGCCCAGCCCCTGAACCAGCCGGTCGAGATGGCGGATCGCAATCTGGTGCTGGGGCGACAGGATTTCTACAAAAGCGCGCTCACCGGTCTGACCGACGGTAAAGACTGGGACGCCACCTTTATCTTCCGGCTGGGTTTTGCCGAGCGGCCCGGCCCCCTTACGCCGCGCCGCCCGCTGGCGGACGTGCTGCGTAAGACGGGGATGGCTTAAGGCTTGGATTGCTTAAGGCTGGCGCTAATTATTTTCCCGACAGTTTGGCTTTGATCAGCCCGCCGGTTTTGCCAAAATCGAGCTGACCGGCATATTTGGCCTTCAGCACGCCCATCACCTTGCCCATATCTTTCAGCTGGGTGGCACCGGTTTCGGCAATGGCGGCCTCGATGGCGGCGGCGGTTTCCGCGTCGTCCATCTGTTTGGGCATGAATTCGCGGATCACGGCGATTTCAGCCGTTTCATTATCGACCAGATCCTGACGGCCACCCTGGGTGTACAGCGCGATGGAATCTTCGCGGGATTTGATCAGCTTGGCCATAAGGGCAAGAATTTCGTCGTCAGAAATCCCTTCGCGGCTTTCTTCGGTGCGCCCTGCGATGTCCTTATCCTTAATGGCGGCCAGGATCATGCGGATGGTGCCAAGCCGTTTGGCCTCTTTGGCCTTCATCGCTTCTTTCATTGCCGTGGTAAGTGCTTCGCGCAACGCCATTTCTCTCTCCTGTATGCCGTAATTTGGACGGCGGACCATAAAACCCGCCTCCTTAAAAGGAAACCCTGTGTGGCGGACTGTTGTGTAAATGGGGTTGACCATGGGGTGGCGGGTGCCTATTTTCCGCCCGATCTGAGGATAGGTTCCCGACATGTCTGATATAGCCCTCCACTCCGCCTCCCCGAAGGCGGATACGCTTTTGCGCGGCAAACTCGTTCTGGCCGATGGTACTGTTTTTGAAGGCCATGCCTTCGGCGCAGAAACCGTTGCGATTGGTGAAGTTTGCTTCAACACCGCCATGACCGGGTATCAGGAAATCCTCTCCGATCCGTCCTATGCCGGGCAGATTGTCTGTTTCACCTTCCCCCATATCGGCATCGTCGGTGCCAATGACGAGGATCTTGAAACCGTCACCCCGGCGGTGCGCGGTGTGATCGTGCGGGCCGATGCGCAGAACCCGTCGAATTATCGCGCCCTGCAGACGCTGGGTGCATGGCTGAAACGCCATAATATTCCGGGCCTTGCCGGCATCGACACCCGTGCGCTGACCAACCGCATCCGCGAAAAGGGCATGCCGCATGGCGCGCTCAGCGCCGATGGGGTGGCTGAAAGTGCCGATCTTCTGGCCAAAGCCAGGGATTTTTCCGGTCTGGAAGGGCTTGATCTGGCCAAGGGTGTTTCCGGCACTCAGGTGCGCCAGTGGGATGAAACCCAATGGGATCTGGCCAGCGGCTACGGCAAGCAGGAAAATCCGTCGGTCCGCGTTGTCGTGATCGATTATGGCGTCAAAAACAATATCTTACGCATTCTGGCGAGCATGGGCGCCGGCATTACCGTGGTTCCGGCCCAGACCCCGCTTGAGGATATTCTGCGCCTGAAGCCGCAAGGTGTGGTGCTGTCCAACGGCCCGGGCGATCCGGCGGCGACTGGCGAATATGCCATTCCGGTGATCCAGGGCGTGATCGAAGCCGGGATTCCGGTTTATGGCATCTGCCTGGGCCATCAGATGCTGGGTCTGGCACTGGGTGCCAAGACCAGGAAGATGCATCAGGGCCATCATGGTGCCAACCATCCGGTCAAGGATCTGGAAACCGGCAAGGTCGAAATTGTTTCGATGAATCACGGCTTTACCGTCGATGCTGATACCTTGCCCGACAGTGTGGTGCAGACCCATGTCTCGCTGTTTGATGGCTCGAACTGCGGCCTGCGCATGAAGGACAAGCCGGTCTTTTCGGTGCAGTACCATCCGGAAGCCTCGCCGGGGCCAATGGATTCACACTATCTGTTCGAGCGTTTCATCACCGCCGCCAAGGCGCAGGTTTAAGATTAGATTCCACGGTGTGAAAAGGCCCCGTTATTTCGGGGCCTTTTGTTTTTTCAATTGACCGGTGTGTTTACAGGCATTCTTCTACCGTATGTGTTTTGTGTGCGGCATGGGGCGCAGGATGAACGCAGGGGCAACATTCCTATTCACAAACCACGCCCTGGCAATGTTGGCCGAACGGCAGATTGATCAGGCTTGGGTCGAACAGACGCTTATCGAGCCCGATTGGACCGAATATGATCCTGCCCCGGACAGAATGCGGGCTTTTCGAGCCATTCCCGAAGCGGAAAACCACATTCTGCGGGTTGTCTATCGCCGCCATGCTGGCGAATTTCGCTTAAATTACGCTATTCTTTGAC
>JBAVPS010000435.1:0-10037 GCA_049693315.1 Rhizomicrobium sp.
AGGCTATTCCGGAACGTCTCGAAGTTTTGCTGAAGGAAATTGCCGACTGGTTGGATGCTCCGTTTGACGAGATCCATACCGGACAGATTGCACTTCAAAAAAAATGCCTTGAACTCAAACATATCAAGGGTGTGCCTGCCTGGCGTGACCTGCTCTTGTATAATGTCATGGCCCGTATGGTGGATCTGATCGACGTGTATGCATCCTGCCGGATGATGGTCCATCAGTTTTCTACCCGGGTAACTGACGGGGCCGCAATAAAGCCTTTGCGACGGGTTAATCGCAACCGTACCCTGCACCGCGATTATGGTGCCGCCTGGCGTGCTGCGATCAGTGCAGTTGCGATTGTTTTTATTGGCTGCCTGATCTGGATTGTGACCGGCTGGCCGGATGGCTCCATCGCTGTCATGATGGCCACGGTTGTGTATTGTTTTTTTGTCAGCCGGGCCAACCCCGTCATGGCGCAAAAATCTTTTCTGTATCAGGCACTGCTCGCCAGTATCGTGGCGGGCATTTATCTTTTTGCCATTCTGCCGCAAACTCACAGTTTTGCCTCGCTGGCTCTGGCGTTCAGCCCGGTGTTGCTGATTGCCGGAATCTTGTTGGCCAAGCCTGTCGTGGGTGTTCAGTATATGGCTTTTATCGCGAATTTTTGCGCCAGCCTAACGCTGACAGAGCATTTCGCCCCCGACATTCAAAGCTACATTAACCGCAGCATTGCGCAGTTCGTCGGTATCGCCTCGGTTATTGCCGTAACCAGTATTTTGCACCATTCCGATGCCCAACGCTACATCAGCAAGTCGCTGCGAACCACCTGGACGGATATCAGTCGGCTGGCATTGGGCACCAGGCGTTTCAGCAGTGGTGTCTGGACCAGCCTGATGGTCGATCGTATTGGTCTGATGGCCCCCTATGTCGGGGCCATACGTGGATCAAAGCAATATAAATCCGTCAATGCGATGCAGGAATTGCGTGTCGGGCTGAACATTATCCGTCTGTCTCGTGCGGCCGAGCGGCTGGCACCGGATCAGTTCTGGGATGTGCAGGATCTGCTGAGTTCGATTGGTGCGTATTTTGCGTATCTCGCCAGTCAGGGTGCCTACAGTGCGCCTTCGGAAACGATATTACGAAAAATCGATGCTGAGATTGCCACCCTGTCGGGTCTGCCGTCGAACAAACTAAAGGAAACTATTCTCAACGCATTAACCGGATTGCGCTGCAATCTGTTCCCAGATGCGTGGGAATATATGTATGGGATCAACTGGCATGATTAGACAATATGATATCTGGGGTGTTTATCTGCACCCATACATGCTGGCCCTGATCGTGAGTTTTGCCGTCATCCGGCCGATTGCGCTGTTGTTAAATCGGCTGAACTTATATCGGTATGTCTGGCATTACGGTTTGTTTGATACTGCGTTATTCCTTGTCATATATGGCTTGGTGGTATGTCTGCTGGTCCCTGATGTGCTGACCAGTTTGTTTCAGTAATTCACGCTCGAGGAGATGGCTCATGAAATGGTCGCTAATACGCAGTGTTGCCATCACCAGCTGTGCGCTGCTGATTGCGATATTCTTTATCATTACCCTGTGGCGGTATTACGAGGTTTACCCACGTACGCCGGATGGTAAAGTTCGGGCGGATATCGCCCTGGTTGCGCCGGATGTTTCCGGATTGATCAGCCATGTTTACGTCCATGATAACCAGCACGTTAAAGCTGGTGATGTGCTGTTTGAAATAGATAAGCAGCGTTTTGCACTGGAGTTAAAGCATGCCGAGGCGATGCTGGCGCAAAAACAGGCCGCGCTGTCACAGGCCGCAAGGGTGGTTCGCCGCAATACGACATTAGGTTCGCTTGTTTCGGCGGAAGAACGCGAAAATGCGCAGTCATCTGCCGATGTCCTAAGCGCCGAAACCCGTCAGGCCGAGGCTGATGTCGCCACCGCCAGGCTCAACCTGGATCGGTCGACGGTCAAAGCCACGGTTGATGGCAAGATTTCAAACCTCAATCTGGTTCCGGGGGCGTATGCAACCGCTGGTAAGGCTGTGTTTGCCCTGATTGATCTGCGTTCCATTCACGTCGATGGTTATTTTGAAGAAACCAAGCTGCAGCGTATTCACATCGGCGACAAAGTCCGCATTCGCCTGATGGGTGACAGCCGTATTTTGCAGGGCCATGTCGCCAGCATTGCGGGTGGTATTGAGGATCGTGATCGTGGTACCGGTGGTAATCTTCTGGCGGATGTCAATCCAACCTTCAGCTGGGTGAGGCTTGCGCAGCGTATTCCGGTGCGGGTTGTCATTGATGAGCGGCCTGCCGATATTGATCTGGTTCTGGGCCGAACCGCCGCGGTTGAGATTATGCAGGGTAGTGCAAATGCGAAACAATAAGCGGGCAGATCGCCAGATAAAGCATTTTTTGCTGGTCCTTGCACTTGGTGGTGGACTTTGTGCCTGCACGCAGGGGCCGGATTATGTTCGCCCCGCAGATGCCGCGATCAGCAAAGCGGACAAAGCGCCGTCGTTTCAGGAGGCGGCGGGGCAGGGCTTTACACAAGGCGAAACACCATCTGACTGGTGGCATCTCTATAACGATCCCGTCCTGGATGATTTGATCAAGGATGCCTTGCGCAATAACGCCGATCTCAAAATGGCCGCGGCCAACATCCGTAAGGTTCAGGCCGTTCTGTCTCAGACCAAGGACAAGCAGCTACCGCAGACGCGCATTTCCGCAGCACCGGGTTATGGCCAGATGTCGGCGGAAGAACATCTGATTTTTGGCTCGCCGCTATCCTCGAATTTTACCTATGATCTTGAGGGGGCGCTGTCCTACCAGATTGATCTGTTCGGCGAGGTACAACGCGCTGTTGAAGCTGCCGACGCCAACGTCTCGGCGTCGCAGGCGGCCTATAATACTGTCCGTATCGGGATTATTGCTGAAACCACCCGGGCCTACCTTGAAGCCTGCTCCAGTGGTCATCAGATCGCCATCGCCACCGACATCAGCAAAATGCAGCATCAGCTGGGTGCACTGAATGACCGGATGATTGCTGCCGGTCGTGGTCTGCCCACCAGCCACAATCTGTTCTCGGTGCAGGATGCCCGCACCCGTGCCTCTATTCCGGTGCTGGATGCCCGCCAGAAAGCGGCAGGCTATCGCCTTGCGGCCTTGATTGGTGTTCTGCCCGGTCAGTTGCCAGCACAGGTATTGCATTGCCAACAGCCCCCCGTGCTCGACCGGCCCATTCCCACCGGCGACGGGCGTGCATTGCTGCGCCGCCGTCCCGATGTGCGTGAAGCCGAAGACACGCTGCATGCCGCCACGGCCAGCATCGGCGTGGCAACGGCTGATTTGTATCCGAAAATTTCGCTCGGCCTGTCAGGCGGTTCCCTTGGGCTGGATCGGTATTTTCTACACAGTGATACCCTTAAATACTCGATCGGTCCGCTGATCAGTTGGGATTTTCCCAACCTTGGTGCCGCGCGGGCCCGTATTCGCTTTGCCGAAGCCGGGGCGGATGCCGCCTATGCCAATTTTGACAAGGTAGTGCTGGCGGCGCTCAGGGATACAGAAACTGCTTTGTCGGCCTATTCCCGCGATCTGCAGCGCAATGCCGAATTGCGTCAGGCGGTTCAAAGCCGGGCACAGTATCGGCAGGATGCCGATGAACTGCATAAGCTGGGGCGTGCTAATGTGGTTACCCAGCTTGAGGCCAACCGGGATTACCTGACGGCCGAACAGGAACTGGCCGAAAGTGATGCCCGTTTGCTCGACGATCAGGTTCAGCTTTTCCACACCCTTGGTGGTGGCTGGTAAGGCGGATACGCCAATAATTTTACGGCGCAAAAGTTTAGTCAATTGCGCCGGAACGCGCCCCGGTGTAGCCCTTTGGTCGTGACAAATGTCTCTCGTGGGGAGGAATGTTCATGGCCAATACGAAATCGTGGCGGGCGGGCCTGTTCGCCGCTTTTCTATCCGGCTTAAGTCTGGTTTTGCCTGTCAGCGCACCGGCTCAGGATGCCGCAGGCTATCACTGGCAGACCGTGCCGTTTGGTGCGGGTGGCTATGTCGATGGTTTTCTCTATCATCCCAAACAGAAGGATGTTCTGTACGCTCGTACCGACGTCGGTGGGGTGTATCGTTATGATTATGCCGCCAAGCGCTGGCAGCCTTTGCTTGACCACCTAAACAAGGCCGATGGCGATCTGATGGGTGTGCTGGCTATTGCCGTTGATCCCAACAATCCCCAGAAGCTTTATGCCGCTTGCGGGCTCTACCTTCCCGATTGGGCACGTAAAGCGGCGGTGCTGCGTTCGGATGATCAGGGTAAGACCTGGCAGAAAACGGAACTGAACCTGCATCTCGGCGGTAACTGGGATGGCCGCGGCACCGGCGAACGGCTGGTGGTCGACCCGAAGAACAGCGACACGCTGTATCTTGGCACCAGTCAGGACGGGTTGTGGAAAAGCACCGACGGCGGCAAATATTTTTATAAAGAAAGCTCGGCGGCCAAATCGGTTTCGCTGGTGTTGATCGACCCGAAAAACGGCGACGTTTATATCGGCAATGCCGATGATAAGGGCGGGTTACTGGTCAGCCATGATGGCGGCAGTTTTAAACCCGTGGCCGGTACCCCCGATATGGTGCCGCAGCGGGCGGTGTTTGCCGCTGATGGCGCGCTGTATGTCACCTTTGCCGGTGGCGACGGGCAGGGTGCAGTTAACCCGAGCCATGCGGTGCGCGGCATGGTGTATAAGCGCGATGCCAGCGGCACCTGGCACGATGTCTCACCGGTTCCGGGTACAAATTTCGGCTATTCCGGTGTTGATGTCGGGGCCGATGGCGCGGTGGTGGTCTCCTCGCTCGACCGCTGGTCTGCGGGCGACGATGTCTTCCTCTCCAAAGATGGCGGGGCGCATTGGATCACCTTAGGCGATAAATCGCATCACGATGCATCGGCCTATCCCTGGCTGGTCAGCTTCATGCATGGCGAAGACCGCATGGGGCACTGGATCTCGGATGTGAAGCTCAATCCCTTCAACCCGAACGAAATGATCTATGGCACGGGCTATGGTCTGTGGATAAGCAAAAATCTGACCGCCGCTGGCAGTGCCGCTAAGGTTGGTTTTGATTTTGCCGCGGCCAATTTTGAAGAAACCGCCACCATGCAGATGGTCTCGCCAACGGCCGGGGCTCAGGTGCTGGTGGCAATGGCCGATGTCGGCGGTGCGGGCTGGTCGGATGTAAGCAAAACGCCGGTCAACAGCCTGTTCCTGCCGGTTACCGAATCCAATTTCGGTATCGACTATGCCGGGCTGAAACCCGGCTTTCTGGTACGCTCCACCAGCAATGATCCGACACACGGGCTCTATTCCCCCGACGGTGGGTTAAGCTGGAATGTGCTGCCCACCACGCCGTACAAGCCGCTGGCCCAGGGCGAAGCGTGGCGCAGCCCCGGCGTGATTGCCGTGTCGGCCAAGGCGTCGTCGCTGTTATGGGTACCGGAAAAAGATGGGGCCTATTATTCCAAAGATTTTGGAAAGACCTGGCAGCCGGTGGCGGGTTGGCCCACCAACCATGATCTGGTGCTGACCCCGATCTCGGATAAAGCAATCGACGGCGTGTTCTATGTCTTTGACCGCACCAGCACGACTATTCTGATCAGCGTTGATGGTGGGGCCAGCTTCAAAACCATCGTCGGTGGCCTGCCCAAGGTCGAAGGCTGGCAAAATGCTCAGTTGGCGGTGGTGCCGGGGCGGATGCGTGATCTGTGGCTGGCTGCGCCTTATGGCCTGCTGCACTCCAAGGATTCCGCTACCCCGGTCAGCAATGTCAAAGCGGTGACCGAAGCCTGGTATGTCAGCTTTGGCGCACCTGCCAAGGCGGGCGATTATCCGGCGATTTACCTGTGGGGCAAGGTCAAGGGCAAGGAAGGTCTGTGGCGTTCGGATGATGAAGGGGCCAATTGGGTCCGCATCAACGACGACGCCCATCAGTTCGGCACTTTCCGCGCCATCGCCGGTGATATGCGAAAATTCGGTACGCTTTACCTTGCCCCGCACGGTCGCGGCATCATGGTCGGTACACCGTAATCACGGGCATTTCGGATATAAAAAACGGGCGGTGATTTCACCGCCCGTTTTCTTTTTGCCAGCGGGGGTTTTATTTCGTCCAGCGATCCAGCCAGCCCAACACTTCGGTGTGCCACTGCACCGAATTCTGTGGCTTGAGCACCCAATGGTTCTCGTCCGGGAAATAGAGCAGCTTACTTTCAATGCCCTGACGTTGCAGTGCGGTGAAGCTGCCCAGGCCCTGTGTTTCGGGGATGCGGAAGTCGTGACCGCCATGGATCACCATCATCGGCTTCTTCCAGTTCTTCACCTTGGTGGCCGGGTTGAACGCCTCATAGGCTTCCGGCTTATCAAAGAAGGTGCCGCCATGCTCCCATTCATCGAACCATAATTCTTCGGTCGCATAGCCCATACCGCGGGCATCGAACACGCCATCATGATCGACCAGACATTTCCATGGCTCGTTCCAGCTGCCGGCGATCCAGTTGATCATGTAGCCGCCATAGGACGCGCCCAGCGCGCAGGCCTTGTTGCCATTAAGATAGGGGTAATGCGCCAGCGCATAGGCCCAGCCTTTTTGCAGATCTTCCAGCGGGCGATCCCCCCAATGCTGGCTGATGCTGTCGGTGAAAGCCTGGCCGTAACCGGTTGAACCGTGAAAATCGATCATCACCACGGCGTAACCGGTGTTGGTATAAACCTGCGGGTTCCAGCGATAGCTCCAGCCATTGCCGAATGAGCCTTGCGGGCCGCCATGGATCAGAAACGCCACCGGATAGCTTTTGCCGGGCTTATAATTCGCCGGTTTAACGACATAGCCGTGGACGATTTCCTTGTTCCAGCCGGGGAAGGCAAACTGTTCCGGCTCGCCCCACGCCACGCCGCCCAGTGCGGTGGTGCTGACATGGCTGATCTGTACCACCGCACCACCGTTCAGCGGCAGGGTGTACAGCTCGCTCGGGCTTTTCAAACTGTTCAGGGCAATGACAATACCCTTGGGGCCAACATCAAAGGCCCCGACCGTGCCCTGATCGGTCAGCGCGCGGATGGCGCCGCTGGCGATATCAATGGCGAACAGCTTGCCCTGACCATTTTCTTCGGCCGTGGCGTAAAGCGTTTTGCCATCAGGGGCAAAGGCAATGCTTTCGGCCGAGCGATCCCAGCCTGCGGTAAGCTCGCGCACCACACCGCTTTTTTCATCGCGCAGCATGATCCCGAAACGATCGGCTTCAAAGCCGGGGCGCTTCATCGCCCGCCACGCCGACCAGTGACCATTGGCGGAAAATACCGCAGCGGCATCCCATGCCTTGTTGGCGGTGGTCAGGTCTTCGGGCTTGGTGCCACCGCCAAGCGATACGCGCCACAGATCAAAATTGGTTTTCCACGGTTCATCTTTACCGGCCAATTTGGCGGAAAACACCACTGATTTGCTGTCGGGTGTGATGGTGAAATCTTCATCGCCGCCATACGGTTTGGTCGGGCTGTCGCCATCGAAACCGGCCATCAGCGCCACAGGTTCGCTGGCTTTGCCCGCATCGTCGAGCTTCACAGCATAAAGATGATTGCGCGTGCCATCGGCCCAGGTATCCCAATGGCGCACGAACAGGCGGTCATAAACCTGACCAGCGCTTTTGTTCGCCGCCTTGGCGTCCAGCCGTTCCTTACTGCAGGCCAGTGTCGGGCAGTCAGGAAAGACCGCCAGCGCGATCACCAGACTTTTGCCGTCGGGGGCAATTTTGAATGCCTCGACACCCAGTGGCAAGGTGGTGACCTGCTCGGCGCTGGCACCGCTGATGTCGGTGCGGAAAACCTGTGCCTCGCCGCCATTACGTGACGACAGGAAGTAGATGCTTTTGCCATCGGGCGAGAAACGCCCACTGGAGGCGCCACCTTCCGAAATGGCCAGACGCCGCGCCGCCTTGCTGTTCACATCAAGCAGCCAAAGCGACATGACGCCCTTGTTGGCGGCATAATCGACCTGACGCAGGGAATAGAGCACATAGTGCCCATCCGGAGAAAAATGCGGATCATCCAGCCGGTCCATCGTCGCCATCAGTTTGGCGTCGAAGATTTTGGCCGGCTGGGCGTTGGCGGCGTAGGTCGTTGCCGGCAGGGCCAGCAAAAGGGCTAGTGGCAGGCTGTACCAAGATTTCATCAGGCGTATCCCGAATGTTTCATGAAGGGACTTTGGGCGCAGTGTGTTGCGCCTGCTGGGCGGCAGTTTAGTGCCTGTGATGGCGGGCGAAAAGGCCGCCGGTGCGGTGGAATGGGATAATCCCCGAACAAATTGCCGCGAGCTTAGGCACGCCCACCCTTTCGGCAGTTTTGGATCGCCTTTTAGTGAAATGGGATAAATTATGCATTTTGTTACTTACTACTGCATATTTGTTCTTCTGTACCATCATGCGGGCCTGCAGATGGGAAAGAAAATCTTCCAATTCGGCGATATTTTGTTGCCGTAGATGGAAGTCAAGGTGGTGTGCGCCATGCGTGCTGAAGTGGGTTCTGCCCCGGTTACCAGGGTGGCGGTTATCGGTGCCGGTGCGATTGGCAGCGTTGTTGCCGCGGCGCTGGCCAAAGCGGGCCATCAGGTCAGCCTGTGTGTGCGAACCGCGATGGACCATCTGAGCGTTGAGCATGAGGGTAAGACGGCTATTGTTCCGGCAGCTATCGTAACCAATCCTGCGGATGTGGGGGCGGTGGATTGGGTGTTCGTCGCCACCAAGACCCAGGATACGGCAGGCACCAAAGGGTGGCTCGATCAAATGGTTGGGCCGAAGACCCGCATTGTGCTGTTACAGAACGGCGTCGACAGTGCCGAGATCATCCGTCCGCTGGTGGGATCGGCAGTGGTGATCCCCTCGATTGTCTATATTTCGGCCGAGCGGGTGGCACGCGGTCACGTCGTGCATTTCTTTGGCGTCAAGCTGGAAGTACCGCAAACCGATGATACCACCGCTTTGGTGGACTTGCTGGCACCGGGTGGTATCGACGTTCATCCGCAGGCGGATTTCATTACGGCGGCCTGGCGCAAGCTGATCTGTAATGTGGCGCTTAATCCGATTACCGCGCTTACCATGCAGCGTTTTGGGGTGTTTCGCGACCCGGCCATTCAGGACCTGTCGACACGGATCATTCGC
The DNA here is from genome assembly GCA_049693315.1 of Rhizomicrobium sp. Lineage (GTDB taxonomy): Bacteria > Pseudomonadota > Alphaproteobacteria > Micropepsales > Micropepsaceae > Rhizomicrobium. The sequence continues at coordinate 9,214 of JBAVPS010000435.1, forward strand.
GAAGCTGCGTGGGTCGGCAATGCTGCCGGGGCGCATTTCCCCCCGCAGGAGATTGAACGGATTGCCGCCTATTGTACCGAGCTATCACCCAAGGGTGGTACATCGATGCTGTATGACCGGATGGCGGGTAACCGGCTGGAATATGAGCATCTGACCGGCACCATCGTACGGCTGGCGCAGCGCTATGGTATTGATGCACCCTACAACAACGCTATTTATGCCCTGATCGCAGCGCTTGATGCATCCCTGCAATTGGCACCCCAGCCGGTGGCGTTGGCGGCGGCCAATGACCAAGCCGAGGAAGCCCGCGCCATTTAAACCGTGGGGCGGACTTTGAGCGGCACCGCGGTGGTGTATTTGGCTTCCAGCAATGTCACCGTGGACTGAATATCGAGCACGCCGGGCAACTTCAAAATCGTCGAGAAGACAAAATCCTGATACCATTTCACGCTGGGGGCAATCACCTTCAGCATGACGTCCTTCTCACCGAACAGGGTATAGCATTCCATGATTTCGGGGATTTCTGCGATGGCGCGGAAGAAATCCTCACACTGCTTATCGGCCTGGGTCGACATTTTGACCTGTGCAAAGACCTGCATCTGAAAGCCAAGTTTCTGCCAGTCCACCAGGGCGACCTGGGCTTTGATATAGCCTTCTTCGCGCAGGCGCTGGACCCGACGCCAGCAGGGTGATTGCGACAGCCCGACCTTCTCCGCCAGTTCGGCGGTCGAAAGTGAGGCATCCTTCTGCATCAGAGCGAGAATTTTATAGTCAATATTGTCCAATGCGTCGCGCATAGAAAATGTCCGATATAGCGTCTGGGC
>JBAVPS010000436.1:0-5525 GCA_049693315.1 Rhizomicrobium sp.
GAACGAAGGTTGCGATCGAGGCAGGGCCAACCTCGTCAGCCGGATTGGCGACCTTCTCGCCATGCAGGATCGCGAAGGCGTAGATCAGCTTCACGATGTCACGGACATGAACCGCCGTGGCCGGCGCCCCGCGCTCTTTGACCTTCGCGCACATGGCCCGCAGATCGTTCGGATCGATCTCCGTCAGTAGGCGGTTCCGGAACGTCGGCAGGATGTCGCGCTCGAAGATCGCGCGCCGCATGGCTCTGGTGCTGTCGGCCATCTTCGCCTCTTGCATCCAACGCTCGCCAAACTCGCCGAAGCTCTTGGCCTCCTTGAGGCGCCGCTTCTCGCGCTGCTTTTCATGGGCTGGTGAGCGCCCTTCGCCGATCGCTCGCTTGGCATCGATCAACTTTTCACGCGCCCGCGCCAGGGACAGGTCGGTTGGCGCGTATCGTCCGAGGGTCACCGTCTCGCGCCGACCGTTCAAACGGTAGTCGTACCGGAATACGATTTTGCCTGATGGCTGGACCAGCGCATACATACCGTCACGATCAGCGACTTTGTATAATTTCTCTTTTGGCTTCAGGCTCTTAAGGGCGGCATCCGTGAGCATAACTCCCTCCAAAAATGGACGATTTCCAGGGGAGAGTCTCGAATTATACCGTCAGGCCAAAATCACCCTCTCTGAAGATGAATTATCGCTTTAATTTCAACGCGATGTAGCCAAAAAATATACCGTCAAGGCTCTCTTGAACCTGACGGTATAATGGTTTTGGTAGTCGATCAAGATTCGGCCATACCGTCATCCGTGCCGTCATTACATTCGCATGCCCTGCGATAGATGCCGATAGACGATGAGATATAACTTTTTTATTTCAATGACTTAGGTCGTGTCGCAGCGTAGTTTCGGCGGCGTTTGGATGGGCCTGAATCATTCCCACTCGATCGTACCGGGGGGCTTTGACGTGATGTCATAGGTGACGCGGTTGATGCCCTTGACCTCGTTGATGATACGGGTCGCGGTCTCGCCGAGGAATTCGTGCGTGAACGGATAATAATCCGCCGTCATACCATCGACCGACGTCACAGCGCGCAAGGCGCAGGCGAAATCATAGGTCCGCCCGTCACCCATCACGCCGACGGTGCGCACCGGCAGGATCGCAACAAAGGCCTGCCAGATCTCGTCATAAAGACCATGCTTGCGGATCTGGTCGATATAGACCGCATCGGCTTCGCGTAAGATCGCCAGCTTTTCCCGCGTGATCTCGCCGGGGCAGCGGATGGCCAGCCCGGGACCGGGGAACGGATGACGTCCAATGAATTTCTGCGGCAGACCCAGCTCGCGGCCCAGCGCGCGGACTTCATCCTTGAACAGTTCGCGCAAGGGCTCGACCAGTTTCAGCCCCATCTTCTCGGGCAGGCCACCGACATTATGATGCGATTTGATGGTGACCGACGGGCCGCCAGAAAAGCTGACGCTTTCGATCACATCCGGGTACAGCGTGCCCTGCGCCAGAAACTCCGCCCCTTCAATCTGATTGGCGTATTTCTGGAACACGTCGATGAACAGCTTGCCGATGATCTTGCGCTTTTTCTCCGGGTCCGAAACGCCTTCCAGCGCGCCCAGAAACAGTTCGCTCTCGTCAGCATGGATCAGCGGGATGTTATAATTATCCCGGAACATGCTGACCACTTCCGGCGCTTCATCTTTGCGCAGCAGACCGTGGTCGACAAACACGCAGGTCAGCTGATCGCCGATGGCTTCATGGATCAGCACCGCCGCAACCGAGGAATCCACCCCGCCCGACAGGCCGCAGATCACGCGTTTGTCGCCGACCTGCGCGCGGATCTTGGCAATGGCTTCGGCGCGATACGCGCCCATGGTCCAGTCGCCCTTGAACCCCGCCAGACGGACGAAGTTTTCATACAGCTTGGCGCCGTTCGGGGTGTGGTGCACTTCCGGGTGGAACTGCACGGCGTAAAAATTGCGCGACACATCCGCCGTGATGGCAAAGGGCGCATGGGGCGAGGTACCATAAACCTCAAATCCGGGTGCGATCTTGCTGACATGATCGCCGTGGCTCATCCAGACCTGTTCTTTGCCATCGGCAAACCAGCCATCAAGGATGGAGAGTTTCTTATCCGTCGGGGTGACAAAGGCACGGCCAAATTCGGCCGTGTGGCCTTTGCCGCCTTCCACCGCGCCACCCAGCTGGGCCATCATAACCTGCTGGCCATAGCAGATGCCAAGGATTGGCACCCCCATGTCATAGGCCACCATCGGCGGGCGGGGTGATCCGTCACGGGTCACGCTGTCCGGGCCGCCGGAAAAGATCATGGCGCGGGGGGCGAAGCCCTTAAGAAGGGCCTCTGTCACGCTCTGATAGGGGTGGATTTCGCAATAGACGTTCAGCTCGCGCAGGCGCCGGGCGATAAGCTGGGTAACCTGAGAGCCGAAGTCGACGATGAGAAGGCGATCATGTTGGATCGTGGCATGCTGGGTCATAGGCGGATTTACGCGGGTGGCTCCCCCCTTGTCCAGAAGGTAGCCACCCGGAGCCTTAAAAAAATTGCCGCGCCGTTAAGATGGTGACGTCAGGCCGGGGCCTGCAAAATCGCGGTAAAGAAGCCATCCGTGCCGGTGGTGTGGGGTGCGGCATGGAAAAACTCAAGCATTCCAGGGGGTAGGCCAGCAGGGGCCGTTTGGGCCAGTTCCGCCCAGACCTGATCGGCCCGGCGAACTGACCAGCCTTCGTGGCGGGCCAGAAAATCGGCCACCTGATCGTCATTTTCCCCCGGCAGCAGCGAACAGGTGGCATAGACCAGCCGCCCGCCCGCGGCGGTCAGCCCCGCAGCCCGGTCCAGCAGAGCGGATTGGACGGTTTTCAGCTCGACCAGCCGCTCGGGCGTCAGGCGCCAGCGCAGTTCCGGCTGGCGCCGCCAGGTGCCCGTACCACTGCACGGCGCATCCACCAGCACCACGTCGAATCGGCCCGTAACCTCTTCTTCCGCCGTATGAATGTTGGTGACCCCGGCCCGCGTCGCCCGTGCCGCCAGCCGGTTCAGCCGGTCAGGAATAATGTCATAGGCAACAATCTGGCCCTCGTTAGCCATGATCGCCGCCAGCGCCAGCGATTTGCCGCCCGCGCCCGCCGCCAGATCGAGCAGCCTGATGCCGGGGCGCGCCGCACACAGCATCGAGGCAAGCTGAGCGGCCTCGTCCTGAAACTCGAACCAGCCATCCTGAAAGGCTTTAAGCGCGCTGAGGCGCGTGGTGGCCCCACCGCCGGGCAGCCGTAAACCATGGGGCGAATAAGGCGTCGGAAGGGCTGGATAGCCCTCCTCCGCCAGAAGCGCCTGCACCTGATCGCGGGTGGCCTTCAGGCTGTTAACCCTGAGATCGATCCCGGCACGGTCCTGCATCGCCGCCATGGCCACCGGTAAATCGCCCCCCAGCGTCTGTTCCAGATCGCCTTCCAGCCATTCGGGGTATTCGCCCGCCATCCATGCCGGCATATCTGCCGGTGTGGTGGCAATGACGGCCCGTTCGGCATCGGTCAGCGCCGACGGGCCATAACCGCTGCCACTGAACAGGGCCTCAACCTCGTCGAGGTTTTTCCCCTCGGCCAGCAGCGCGCCAATCGTCAGGGCACGGGGGGCTTCCGGCCCCATCGGGGCAACCCCCATCCGCCACGACAAATGCGCCCGCTGGCGCAAAATGGTGAAAAAGCGTTCGGCCACCGCCGCCCGGTCCTTGGACCCGGCATAGCGGCGCAGACGCCACTGGCCTTGCATAAACCGGTCTGCGGGCAGGCCGGTTTCGTTAAGGCCGGTGAGAAATTCGATAACAGTCTGTAAACGGGCGGTCTCTTGCATGGGGGTTAGGCTTAAAGCTTTCTTGGCATATTGTTAAAGGGTTTATGCTTTTATGGCTACGATATCTCTAGCTGTGTCATGGAATGATACGACACATCAAATCTATTTATATTTATATGGGTGTCGGATGTGCGCTGGTGGCGGCAGTCATTGCCCTGGCCGCCAGTATTGAGGCCAACCGGCAGAACGAATTTTCCCTCAGCAGTCAAACAGCTGTCGTCCGCTACGAAACCGAAGACGTTTATCGCGACCTGTCCGGCAAACTGATGGCAACCGCCTATTGGCAGGAAGCCTATGACCACATTGTTCTGAGCTGGGATCAGCCGTGGATCGAATACCAGTTCGGCGTCTATCTGCAAACCCTCGGCATCCGCAATGTCGCCATTCTGGAGACCGACGGCACCTTGCGCTATTTGCGCATGGATAACAGCCCGACGTTTAGCGGCCCCAACATCATGGCGCGCGCCGCTGGCCTCAAAGAACTGATTGCGGCGGCGGCAAGCTCGCCCAACCAGTCCCCGACCGAAGCAAAAACCGGGACCTTTGTACTCGGTGACCGGGCCTATTTCGGCATTGCCGCGCTGGTGCGGGCCGAACGCATTGATCCGATGCCCTCAGAGAACGAGGGCAAATACGTCATCGTGTTTTTCAAGCCAGCACACGCTGGTTATTACGATGCCCTGACGCTGGGCTTTAAAACCGATGACAGCCACATCAGCCTGACACCGGCACAAAGTAAGGACTATGCCTCCTATCCGCTGAAAGACGCAGCTGGCATAACGCGGGCCTATTTCGAATGGAAACCACAGCGCCCCGGTGCCAACTTCCTGCTGGTGCTCTATCCCGTGCTGGCGGTGATGTTTCTGCTTCTGGCGACGATGCTGACCGTCTCGCTGACCCGCTGGCATGCCGCGCAACGCCACCTGCTGGATGTCAAAGCCAAAGCAACACGGGTTGAAGAAGAAAACCGTATAAAATCGATCTTTCTGGGCAATGTCAGCCACGAACTGCGCACCCCGCTGAACGCCATTATCGGCTTTGCCGACATGCTCAAAATGCAGCTTTTCGGCCCGATCGAAAATCCGCGCTATAACGAATATATCGAGCACATCCACGCCAGTGGCAACGAGCTGTTACGCATCGTCACCGCGCTGATCGAAATCTCGCATATCGAATCTGAGGAGACCGAGGTCAAATACCATCCGGTCAACGCCATAAACGTGCTGCACGCCGCCGTCGAAGGCATCGCCAAAACGCTGGAGGCCAAACAGCAAAAGGTCGATCTGACGCTGCCCGATCAGCCGGTATGGTGCCTGGCTTCGGAAGGCCGCCTGCGCCAGACCTTAATGCAGTTGTTTGAAAACGCGATAATACTGACCCCGGCGGCCCAGACCATCCGCGCCAGTTGCTGCATCGAAAAAGACAATGTGCTGATTGCGATCAGCGATCAGCGTCAGGCCAAGCCACCGCAAACGCTGCAAAATTTCGACAAGCTGTTTCTGTATTCCGACGATCACTTTGTATCGCATTCGGGCGGCGTCGGTATTGGTGTGGTGATTGCGTCGGCGCTGACCAAGCTGATGAAAGGCACGCTCGACTTCCGCTATGAAGTCGATGGTGCCTTCACCCTGCAGCTGCGCTTGCCCAGGACGGATGCGCCCAATACC
>JBAVPS010000437.1:0-3594 GCA_049693315.1 Rhizomicrobium sp.
CCGTATAGCGCTGTGGCGGTTAGGATCGGAAGATCCGGATATGTGGAAGACGGGCAAGCCGCTGTCCAATCGTCTGGCACCGGCACCTGCACCGCCGCAATGTGAGCCGTTGCCGGAAAATTAAACCGGGTCTTCTGGCGGCACCGGGCGGGGGCGGCCATCATCATCGATGGCGACAAAAATGAACGTGGCATCGGTGACCTGTTCGCGGGTTTGCGTCAGGAAACGTTTGGCCCAGGCCTCGATGTGGATGCGCATCGAGGTGCGCCCGACATTTTCAATCTCGGTATAGACGCACAGAACATCGCCAACCTTGACCGGGCGGTGAAAGGTCATGCCGTCCAGTTTCAGCGTAACGGTGCGGCCCCGGGATCGTTCGGACGAGACAATGCCCCCGGCCAGATCCATCTGGCTCAGGATCCAGCCACCAAAAATATCACCGTTGGCGTTGGTGTCAGCTGGCATTGCCCGGATGCGAATGGTCAGCGCCCCGCGCGGTGAGGGATCAACCGGCTGTGCCGGGGCGGCTTTGGTCGGCGTATCCTGTGTCATGTCGGCGATCCTTCCTGTGATCGGCAGAAGTGGGACGCGCTATGTTCATACAAGAAACGCGGCCGATGGTCACGACCGCGTTTGTAATGGGGCTATTGGCCTGGTGTGGCAGGCGCTGGCGTATTGGTCGCCTCTGGCGCCGGTGTGGTATCGGGCGCGGGATCATCCGGCGTGTCGCCGTCTGGTGGTGCCCCGTCTGTGGGGGCATCCGGGTCGGCCCCGGTGATTTTGGCGTTACGATACTGCCGGTACAGGCTGCGCGTGGTGGCATAAAAGTCGAGCGACGTCCGCTCTATCTGGTCGGCCCCGTCAAGCGCCTGTACCCGGATATCAAGGATAGAAAAGCCCATGCGCAGATCGTTGGCCAGATTTTCATAGTTGTAATGGGCGTAGAGCAGCGGGTCCATGAAATAGTCCCCGGCCTTGCCAACCATATCGCGCGGATTGCTCGGCCCCATGAAGGGCAGCATGAGATAGGGGCCTTCGCCTGTGCCCCAGACGCCTAGTGTGACGCCAAAATCATTGGAATGGTCGGGTACGTCGGCCATGCTGGCCACATCAATCAGCCCCGCCAGCCCCAGTGTCGAATTGGTGACAAAGCGGGTCACGGTCTGCCCGGCCAGGGTGAAATTGCCCTGCAGCAGATCATTACCCAGCGTCACCGGCTTGCCGATATTCTGCAGGAAATTATGGATACCGGTGCGCACCAGCGATGGCGTGACCTTGACGTAGGCCTTGGCCACCGGTTTTGCCAGATTACGGTCGAGCCTTAGATTCAGATCGAACATGGTACGGTTGACCGATTCAAGTGGGTCATTTTGATCGGCTGCATCCGATGCCGCCCAAGCACTGCCGCACATCGACAGGCATAGCGCCGTTACGGCCAGATATTTTCCCGCTCGTTTCATAATCATCTCCGAATATACGCCATAGTGCCGGTCAGCTATCGCGAAAAGCCAATGCGACCATTAAGCCCACAACGGTAAAAAAGTAGTCATTATCGTTGGCCGGGAGTAGTGGTCACATCAAACAATTATCAAAAAAATCGCCGGCACCGGTTGGCAGCATGAATAGCCGCAATCAATAGGCTGTGTACAGCCAATATGGGTGCTATCTTGGGTTGCTTTTTGTCGTGAGCTTATTTGGTTTTTCAGTTAAAGATATATTGCTATCGCGTTCAGGTGGTGATTGTCTTGGGCAATAGAACCTAAAAACAAGAGACGCCCTATGCCCACAGCCCTGCAACTGCATCCGGACCGCTTCTTTCCCACCGATCCGGCCACCCGCGCCATTGCGCGTTCTCTTTTCGCTACGGTGGAAGCGCTACCAATTATCAGCCCGCACGGTCACACCAATCCGGCCTGGTTTGCTGACGACATTCCGTTTGAGGATGCCACCAGCATGTTCCTGTGGCCCGACCATTATGTGCATCGTATGCTCTACAGTCAGGGCATTACGCTGGCCGAAATTGGGATCGCTCCCAACGACGGTGTCGCCGAACCTGACCGGCGTAAAGCGTGGCGTATTCTGGCGGAGCATTATTATCTGTTCCGGGGCACGCCCTCGCGCACCTGGCTCGATCATGTCTTCACCACGGTGTTCGATCTGAAGGTCCGGCTCGCCCGTGAGACCGCCGATCTCTATTACGACACCATTACCGAGGCGTTGAAGACACCGGAATTTCGCCCCCGCGCGCTGTTCCGGCGCTTTAATATCGAGGTGCTGTCGACCACTGAAGGTGCGCTTGATCCGCTTGATGCGCATAAACTGATCCGCGAAACATGGGATGGACGGGTGGTCAGCACCTTCCGGCCTGACGATGTTGCCGATCCGGATCGCGAAGATTTTACCGCCAATGTGCAGAAGCTGGGCGCGCTGACCGGTGAAAATACCGCGACATGGAAGGGGTATTTGCAAGCGCTGGCCAACCGGCGGGCCTATTTCCGGTCGCTGGGCACCACGGCGACCGATCACGGTTTTCCCACGGCGAAAACCGCCGACCTGCCCGAGGTTGAATGTCAGCGTCTGCTCGATAATGCCCTGCGCGGGCATGTTCATGGCGGCGAGGCTGAAGCCTTCCGTGCCCAGATGATTACCGAAATGGCCAAGATGGCGTGCGACGATGGCATGACCATGCAGATACACCCTGGGGCCTGGCGCAATCATAATCCGAAATTGTTTGAGAGCTATGGTCGCGATCGTGGTGCTGATCTGCCGTATCGCATCGATTATGTCGGTCCGCTTAAGCCGCTGCTTGATCGTTTCGGCAATGAAAAGAACCTTAACATCATCCTGTTCACGCTGGATGAAAGCAATTACGCCCGCGAGCTGGCACCATTGGCGGGGCATTATCCGGCGCTGAAGCTGGGGCCGTCCTGGTGGTTCCACGATTCGCCCGAAGGCATGATGCGCTATTTCCGTCAGGTGACAGAAACTGCCGGTTTCTACAATACCGTCGGCTTTAATGACGATACGCGGGCTTTCCTGTCGATCCCCGCGCGGCATAATCTGTATCGCCGCGTTGCCTGTTCCTATCTGGCCGAACTGGTCACCACCCATCGGCTTGACGAGGCCGAGGCGGCGGAGATTGCGACTGATCTGGCCTATAAACTGCCCAAGGCAGCCTATAAATTATAAAAGGTGGAGTGGAGCGCGATTTCCCGTTAATCGCGCTTTCCAATGTGTAAGTGGCGTAAGGCGCGGGCGGGTGCTAGTTTACCCCGCGCCACACCACGTTTGCCGAAAGTTCCATGCTCCCTGAGACCGGCCTGTTCGCTGTTATTCTGGCTTTTTTTGTTGCCTCGTTGCAGGCGGTCGTACCAATTCTGGGCATCCGCCGCGAGCAACCGCTATGGCAAAGCATTGCTATGCGTGCCGCACTGGCGCAGGGCATGCTGCTGGCGTTGGCCTTTGGTATTTTTGTGGTGCTGCACGTCGCCAGCGATTTTTCAGTGCTGAACGTTGCCGAAAACAGCCATACCGACAAGCCGCTGCTCTATAAGGTGGCCGGGGCGTGGGGCAGCCATGAAGGCTCGATGCTGC
>JBAVPS010000438.1:0-13283 GCA_049693315.1 Rhizomicrobium sp.
CAAATCTGATAGCGCGCAAAATTGCGCCGGTGCGTATGATGGTGTGCGCCGCACCGGCGTATCTTGAAACCCACGGCATTCCCACCGCCCCGTCAGAACTGAGGGACCATGATTTCCTCGGCTATAGCTATCTTGCTTCGGGAGATGATCTGGTTTTGACAGCAGCAGGTGGCACCGATGCCACGGTGCGCATCACGCCACAGGTCCGCGCCAGCAATGGTGATGTTTTACGCAAACTGGCGCTGGCTGGCCAGGGGATCACAGTGCAGCCCGACTATACCGTTGGTGAGGATATCGCCTGTGGCCGGCTGACCGCGCTGTTGCCCGGTTGGGCGATGAACGGTTTTTATCTTTATGCGGTTTATCCCAAGCGGGATTTTTTACCGATCAAGGTCAAAGTGTTCATTGACTATCTGATCGAAAAGCTGGGCGTGGATGAAACTACGCCTGCATCGATGGCATAACCGACGATAATGCAGTGCGCAGCACCGTAACATCGGCGCCTTTGCGGGTGGCGTTTTCACTTAAATATCGGCGGAACGCACGCGCCCCGGGCCGTTCGGCAAACAGACCGAGCATATGGCGCACCATCGCATTAAGTGGCACCCCCCCGGCAAGCCTGGACTCGACATAGGGGATATAGGCTTCCACCGCCGCTTCGATACTATTGGGTGCGCCACCATACAGGGCTTCGTCCACATCAGCGAGCAGGCCGGGATTCTGATACGCCGCCCGCCCCAGCATGACGCCATCGACCTGTTCCAGATGATCCTTACAGGCGGCAATGCTATCGATGCCGCCATTGATGATAATGGTGCAATCAGGGTTTTCGCGCTTGATGGTATAGACCAGCGCATAATCCAGCGGCGGGCGATCCCGGTTTTGTTTTGGTGACAAGCCTTTAAGCCAGGCCTTGCGGGCGTGAATGACAAAGATCCGTGTGCCAACTGCTTTGCAGGCCGTCATCATGGCGCGCAGGGCCTGATCTGGCGACTGATCGTCAACGCCGATGCGGCATTTAAGGGTAACGGGAATTTGTACCACACGTGCCATGGCCGCCAGGCAGTCGGCGACCAGTGCCGGTTCCAGCATCAGGCAAGCGCCAAAGCGGCCTGATTGCACCTTGTCTGACGGGCAGCCGACATTGAGGTTGACCTCGCGATAGCCGTAATCCTCGCAGATCTTCGCGGCTTCGGCCAATCGTACCGGTTCCGAGCCGCCCAACTGCACCGCCACCGGGTGTTCAGCGGGGCTAAAGCCCAGCAATTGTTCGCGGTTACCCCGGATCACCGCCTCGGCTGTGACCATCTCGGTATAGAGCAGGGCGTGCTGGCTTAAGGCGCGGTGCAGCATGCGGCAGTGGCGGTCGGTCCAATCCATCATGGGGGCGACACAAAAACGGTGGGTCTGGGCTTGCTGCATGGTGACGCGCGGGCTTTTAAAAAGGTTTCGTGACCGGCACCTATACACGGTTTCTCGGCAGTGAAACGATGGTTTTTTGGGTAGAGCCCCGGTCATGCCGGATGTGGCACAGATTTGAGGCCCGTCTTAACCAAGCCCGTGCACCGCTCTGGTAGAAATATGGCAGGGCAGACCTGTCATGGCGGCGCGGGGACCAAGAAATTTTCTCTGTACGGATGATACCTGTGTTGTATCGGTATGTCTGCCTGCGGGAAAGGTCTGGGGCGGCGGCACCGCCACCGCCCCAGACCCCGCAATCATTGGCCCTGGATGGGCTCACCAGCAAAGCCGGCAGGGGGAGAAGCGCACCATCCCGAAGGGACGGGCCAATGATGTGCACGGATAATTGGTCTGTGCGCGAACCGCCTAGCGCAGTTCCTCGGCCAGCGCTTCAGCACCCTTTTCAATACCGGTTTTAGCGCCAGCCAATGAACCAATAGTCGAGCCGATATCCATCGCCCGTGGGTAGCGCTTGGAAATATAGGCGTTGAGCAGGCGGCTGGTCTGGGCGTCATAGATTTCCACAGAATACATCACGGCCCCGCCCATGGCACCTTCATGGCCGCGTATGGCCTGGACGCCATTGTAAAGCCCGCCAGCGATGTCGAAATGGGTCAGGGTGGTGACGACCGGTGTATTGGTTTCTGCCCCGGTCAGCGTCAGTTTCACCCGCAAGGTGCCGTCGCTCGGGCTTTGCATCAGCTGGCGCTGCTGGCTGAGGGCCTTATTGAACTGGCGCTGCATATAATGGGCAAGCTCGGCCTTGTCTTTTGGGTCCATGTCGCCGAACTGCTGGTCATCGCCGCTATAGATGGTGACCGGATCGATGATGATCTTGTCATAGGCGTGCCAGTTGACCGCGGCCGCATAGCGATAGGGCACGCGGCCGCCATCGTCCTTCGGGTTGGGGACCAGCTGTGCCGATGTGTCCAGATTCTTGTAGCGGGTTGGATCCGCGGTGCCGCAACCGGTCAAGGCAAGGCACAGCAAACCCAGGCACAGAAAAGTCAGCGTGGCCGGGGTGATGAGGGTGTGCAAACGCATGTTACGTCTCCTGTAAAAGGGGAGCGTGGATCAGCAGCGACCGTCAGGGTTTTGCGCCACCGCCAGGCTTACATGCACCTATTTAGCACGAGAACTGCATATTGCAAACCGCCCGGTCGGTTTTTATTTAGTAAACCAACAAAAGAGTTAACCGCGGCAGCGGGCCGGGCAGAACAGGGTTAAAGGCTCTTTTAAGGTGCGGGGGGGCTGGCTGGTCTGGCGTGCGCGGTCCAGCGTGAAGAATCGAGCAGGCGATCAAACAGGCGCGCCTGCTCGTCAGGTGTAAATGCGTCCAGGCCCAAAAGTGTCCCCAGTAACAGCCCACGGGCGGCAACCCAGCGTAACAGGGCCAGATCGGGATCAGCAGCCTCGGCCTTGATTTCTGCAATCTGTTGGGCGTTGATTTCCCTTATCGGTGTTACAAGGCCGGGTTCTTCGGCCAGTATGGCCAATAGCGCAAACGCTACGGAATTGGGTCTTTCCGTTGCCTCGCGCATTGTGGCGATCTGGGCCGTCAGATTGCTTTCTGGGCTGGCGCCGGTCTCCTGCCGAAACTGTGTCGAAAACGCATCGAAATACGAGATCTGATGCTCCAGCAGTGCTTTCAGCACCGCCTCCTTATTATGGAACTGGTGCATCAGGCCACCCTTGCTGATGCCACATTCGCGGGCGATGGCATCCAGCGTCAGGCGGCGGGCTCCGTCGCGGGCGATGATGGTCAAAGCTGCTTTGATAACGGCTTTGCGGGTGTTTTCCGAACGGACGGCGTTTTCCATGTCTTGTTTTCCGAAGGGCGGATGGTAAGGCGCTTAAATCTGCATGCAGGCCTTAGCGGAATTTTTCGGATAAAAACAGACTAAACGGTCTGGTTGTGGCGGGCGGGTCCAAAAAGGCCGTCACAAATTTTGTCAATGCGCATTCGTCGTGAAATTCGGGCACGTTTGGCAGATATGCTGGTTGGTCGCCTGCGTGGGCCCGCACTAACTTTATGGCTACCCGCCAAGTGTCAATCCGTGGAGACCGATATGAAAAAAACAATCCTTTCGACGGGGTGGGGCACATCGCTCATCACTCTGCTGCTCTTTGGTCTGATGGTTGGGGCCCCGGCGTACGCGGCGGCAGTCCCCGAGGCCGCGCCCCTTGCCGCCCTCGCGATTGTGGCCCCGGTGACCCAGTGTGCTGATTTGGTCAAAACCGATCTGACCGCCATCGGCGGGGCGGGCAGCAAAGTCACCAGCGCCAGCGAAACCACCCGTCAGGGTGTAGCGGTGTGCGCGGTGGAAGGCATGCTGGCCCCTGCGGTTGGCTTCAAAGTCTATTTGCCGCTTAAAAGCTGGGCCCAGCGCTATTTACAGGTTGGTTGTGGTGGCCTGTGCGGCAGTATTACCGACATGGTCGGTGCGGCTGAGGGCTGTGTACCGCTCAACCGCGGCGGCTTTGTGATTGCCGCCACCGATATGGGCCACCAAGGCCAGAGTGGCAGCTTCGCCCGTGACCTGCAGAAGCGCGCCGATTTCGCCTATCGCGGCCAACACATTACGGCGCTGGCGGCCAAGGCGCTGATCCGGGCCTTTTACGGGCGCAGTGAACGCTATGCCTATTTCAGCGGCTGCTCCGATGGTGGCCGTGAAGCGTTGGTCGAAGCACAGCGCTATCCGCGGGATTTCAACGGCATCATCGCTGGTGCGGCGACATTAAATTTTCAGGTCCAGAATTCGCTGCATCATGGCTGGTTGGCGGTGTCCAATACCAGGGCTGATGGCAAGCCGATCATCACGGCAGCGCGTCTGCCGCTGATCCATAATGCCGTGCTGGCGCAATGCGATGCGCTGGACGGGGTGAAGGATGGTCTGATTTCCGATCCACGGCTTTGCCATTTTGACCCCATCATTCTGCAATGCAAAAATGCCGGCAGTAAAGGCGATGCCAGCTGTCTGTCGGAAGAAGACGTCGCGGCGGTGCGTAAATTTTATCAGGGGCCACGCGATCCTAAGACTGGCGAGCGTTTGACCATTGCCGAGGAAATGCCCGGCTCCGAACTGGCCTGGGCCGGGGTCTTTGTGCCGTTTGGCGAAGATCAGCCGATCTTCAGTAAGCAGATTGCACTGGATGCCTTGCGCAATCTGATCTTCGTCACCAATCCGCCCGACAGCTATACGCTGGCCGATCTGCATTTCGACAAAGCGACATTCGAGGCGCTTAGGGCGCATCATCCGCTGTTTGATGCCACCAACCCTGATCTGTCAGCCTTTGCAGCGGCGGGCGGCAAACTGATTATATGGCATGGCTGGGCCGATCCGCATATCTCACCCTTCAACAGCATCGCCTATCATGAAGCCGTGCTGCGCCAGATGGGCGAAGGTAAAACGGCCAGTTTCGAGCGGTTGTATCTGCTGCCCGGCATGCATCATTGTGGTGGCGGCGAGGGGCCGAACCAGATTGATCTGCTGACGCCGATGATGGCCTGGGTCGAGGGTCATACCGCACCGCAAGAAATCATTGCCCGCCAATATCCCAACGATGGTAAGCAGAACAGTTTTGGCCAGCCGCCCAGGGGCAAAGAGCTTCCGGCGGGTGACAAGAACGGTGCCCGTAAAGGCCCACCACCTGAAATGCGCAAAATGATGGAATCTATGGCGGCCATGGCGGTCAAACTGGATGCTCCGCGCAGCCGACCGGTTTATCCCTATCCGGCGGTGGCGGTGTATGACGGCCATGGCGACCCCAACAAGGCTGAAAGCTTCCATGCCGGTGCGCCCTGGGTCAGTGAGAAAACGCCGGTCTGGGCGGGGTCGGATTTCTTTGCGCCGTATCAAAGTCTGCAACGCTGACGCGTTACATTTTGCATCCTTTTGGTAATGTCATTTCATGAGAATGGGGCTCATCTTTTGGTGGGCCCCTTTGGCCTTTAAGCGTATCGCTTTGGTCAGAACGCCATGCTATGATGCCCGGACAGAGAAGAGCGGCGGCCTTACCACGGCTTTGATGGCGTATTCGTCTGGCCCAATGATGTCGTGATGTGAAGCCGCAAAACGCGCGATAGCATGTGGGAGATAACTATGCCCGGTGATGCGTTCTCGAAGCGGTACGCCGCATTGGCCGCAGAATACGAAGCCCTGATCAATCGTGAAAACCGACCAATGCCCTCCGATAATGGTCTGTACCGGCGTTGGGAATATCCGGTTCTGACTGCAGCGCATGTGCCATTGACGTGGCGCTATGATCTCGATCCGCACGATAATCCCTATCTGCTTGAACGGGTACGCCATAACGCAGTGTTCAATGCCGGTGCGATTTATCTGAACGGCAAGAACGTACTAATCGCGCGGATCGAAGGGGTGGATCGCAAATCTTTCTTTGCGGTGGCCGAAAGTGAAAACGGCGTCGATGGTTTCAAATTCTGGGATTATCCCATCGTTATGCCCGAGACCGGGCTCGCCGACACAGATATTTTCAACATCCGGATTACGCCGCATGAAGATGGCTGGATCTACGGCCTGTTCTGCACTGAACGCAAAGATCCTCACCTGCCCAAAGATCTGGCGGCATCCATGTCGCGTTGCGCCATTGCCCGCACGCATGATCTGAAGGAATGGCACCGGCTGCCCGATCTGGTCACCTTGCATGGCCAGCAGCGCAACGTTGTGCTGCACCCGGAATTCATCAATGGCAAATATGCGCTTTACACCCGTCCGCAGGGGGATTTCGAAGCCATTGGTGCCGGTGGTATCGGTTGGGCCTTGCTTGAAGACATCACCAGTTCCCGGGTTATTGGCGAGCTGGTGATCGAGCCTAAGGCCTATCATACCGTCAAAGAAATCAAGAACGGCGAAGGCCCTGCGCCGATTAAAACCGAACAGGGCTGGCTGCATCTGGCCCATGGTGTGCGTGCCACGCCAGCGGGCTTACGTTATGTGCTCTATGTTTATATGACGGCACTGGATAAGCCCTGGGTGGTCACCCATGCGCCGGGCGGCCATTTCATTGCACCGCGCGGGGCCGAACGGGTTGGTGATGTGCCTAATGTGGTGTTCTGTAATGGCTGGATTGCGCGGCCGAATGGCGAGGTGTTTATCTATTACGGCTCGTCCGATACGCGTCTGCAGGTGGCAACCACGTCGCTGTCGCGGCTGGTTGATTATGCTATTCACAGCCCGCCCGATTCCAAAACCTCGGCCAATGCCGCGCGTCAGCGCATTGCGTTGATCGACAAAAATATGCGCCAGCTCAAGGCTTAAAAGACGGTCTTCTGTCGGCGTACGCCTGAGGCACAAAAAAGCAGATCACCGGCTTGAATGACCGATGATCTGCTTTTCCTTTGGGTAAAATCAGGCTGGCTCGCCGATCAGTCTTGCGCCGGGGACGCCGCGCAAGAAACCATCCGACAAGGGGCCGGGCAGATTGAGGCCGTTCAGCTTTGCCTCGGCTTCTTCTGGCTCGATCACCTCATCGGCCAACGCCCGGAAAATTTTAGCCACATCTGCCATGTCGCACGAGGCTTGCGGTGACAGGCGCAGGCTGACCACGCCGGCTTCGCGCAGCGCCTTGACCTGACGGGTGGTGGCGGTGACGGCATAGCCCATGGTCTGCACGCCATTGGCTACCAGAAAGGATTTGCCGTCCATGGTATCGACCGCCATACCGTCCGGGTCTTTGTCGCAGACGAACTGGCATGAATCCTTGGGCAGGCCATAGGCGCGGGCGTGATAACAGCGTGCCGAAATTGCCAGCGGCGGGCGGCCAAAGGCAAACACCTCAACCGCATTACAACTGGCCGCCAGCTTTGCAACCGATTCAAAGGGCAGCTCGGGCGGCAGGCACACGCTGGTGGCCCCCATGTCGAGATGCATCTGTAGCGTGGCTTCGTTGTAGATGTTGAGGAACGGCCCGCAGATATGCGCCCGGCCATTCAGCATCTGAATGGTGGCGACATCGTTGACCTCGACCGGCAGCTCAGAACTGACCAGATCAGAAATGCCATTCATCTCACGCTTGGTGGTGGGCATGGCCAGCGTGGTATAGACCACTTCCTTACCGGCGCGGGTCAGCCGTTCGGCCAGCTCCAGCGTTTTGTCGGCATGAAACGGTTCGCGTTTGGAGCAGACCGCTTCGCCAATGATCACGCGGTCAACCGGTGCTTCATCGGCGATATGGGCGTAGAAATCACAAAAATGCTCGACCGTCCAATTGTACAGTACCGGCCCCAGCGTCAGGCTAAGGCGATTGGTATTTGGCATGTGTTGCTCCTATCGCCAGGTTTTCTTCAGGGAGCCGGTGGTGTCGGTCTGACCTTCACTCAAGGCTTTCAGCGCGGAAACATCCATCTCACTGCCGTTTTCCACACTGTCGAGCGCACTGCGGAACGCCCGCACCACGGCGGCAACATAGGCGCGGCCGCGCTGACGGCCTTCGATTTTAAATGAGGATACGCCGATCTTTACCAGCTTGGGCAGCAACTCCACCGCATTGAGGCTTACCGGATCTTCAAACAGATGCATGTTCTTGCCATGGGCAAAGAAGCGGCCCTTGCACAGCGTCGGATAGCCCGCCGGTTCATCCTTGCTGAACTTCTCGATAGTGAAACCACCCAGGCTCGAGGTCAGTGTCTCACCATCGTCATTATAGGCGACATGGCTGGGGGGCGAGCAAACCCCGGTCATGTTTGGTGATTTGCCGGTGGCATAGGACGACAGCGAGCACCGCCCTTCAGCCATCACACACAGACCGCCGAAGATGAAGACTTCGGTTTCGCACGGGGAGGCCGCTTTGGTCAGCGCGGCAATCTCGTCAACGGTCAGCACGCGCGGCAGCACCACACGCTTGATGCCGAACCGATCGCGGTACAGCGCAATCGCCTGCGGGGTCGCGGCTGCTGCCTGTACCGATAAATGCAGGCGTTGATCGGGATGGGCCTTGCGGGCATAGGAGACCAGGCCAAGGTCGGCCAGGATCAGCGCATCGGCCCCGGCATCAACCGCGTCATCAACGGCGTGCTCCCACAGCTCGGTGCCGCCGGCCCGCATGAAGGTGTTAAGCGCCACAAAGACTTTTGAACCATGGTCATGGGCATAGGCGATGCCGTCACGCATTTCAGCACGGTCGAAATTCAGACCGGGAAAATTACGGGCGTTGGTCTCGTCGCGAAAGCCGCAATAAACGGCATGGGCCCCGGCATCAACCGCTGTACGCAGGCCCGACGGGGTCCCGGCCGGGCAAACCAACTCAGGATACTTCCAGCTTGTCGCTGTTGTCATACACGCGCTCCACGATAGGCCGTATGATGCGCCGCCGGGCCATTATCCTCAGGGGCATCCAGCAGGCGGCGAACTTCGGCAAAGGTCACTTCGGCGGCGCGGTTGAATGGCCCGCGCAATTTCTCCGGCACCCCGATCACTTCACCGGGGGTGAATTCTGCATCTTCCATGGCATTGCGCAGCGCCAGCACCGCTTCGGTATCGCCCTCAATGCTGAGGTCGCGCGAGAAGAACAGGGCGTCGCCGTCATAGGTGCCGTCGATCATGCCCATCAGCACGATCAGCGGCGCGCGGATGCGGGCATCAAACGGAACCGCATCGGCATCACGCAGGATTTCCACACCGGCGGTGCCACCCGCGGCGGTGATGAAAAAGGTGAAGGGGCAATCGACCGGGTCAAGGGCAAAGCGCCGGCCGGCATATTCAGCCAGGCGGGCCTGAAATGATGGCCGTGCCGCCAGACCCCGGTTGATCAGGTGGCGTATCGCCATCTCCATCGGCATCAGCGGCAGAAGTCCGGCCAGTCGGCCAGCAAGGGGGGGGAGCGATCCGCGCATGGAAGAGTTCTCTTCGATAAATCTCTGACGAATCTTGTAGGCCAGCTTGACCGCCAGCTCAAACAAAGATGCGAGGAATATTTGCCTTTTTGTCCACCCTTTAACCATGGATTTTCTTTGAGAAATGCCGTTTTTTTCTCATGGTTTTGTCCTGGTGGGGTATCAGGACAATCGTCCGTATACCAGTACTTATCATACTCCTTTCCACCGGGCGTCCCAGTGCCTATCTTAGGGCTTCTTTTACCTTAAATGGATTGTGCATGCGTGAAACCAACGCCCCGTCCTGGGCGCACCCGTATTTGCTGCTGACACTGGCGGCCCTGCAATGGGGTGCCAATATTGTATTCGGTCGTCTGGCGGTCGGGCAGATTGCCCCGATGTTGCTGGTGTCTTTACGTTGGGCGATTGTGTTCGTCGTGCTGGTGGCGGTGTACCGTGATCGCCTGCGTGTGGCGCTGCACGAGCTTAGGGCGCACTGGTCCTTGCTGCTGCTGCTGGCCCTGACCGGCTATACCGGGTTTACCGCCTTCTTTTATGCCGCCGCACATTACACCACCGGCGCCAACATGGCGATCATTCAGGGTTCCACACCACTGTTTGTTTTTTCGCTGGCATTTCTGGCCCATGGCAGCCGCATCAGTCGGATGCAGGGGGCGGGTATGGTGCTGGCGCTGCTCGGCGTGGCCTGTGTTGCCACCCATGGCAGTCTTGAAGCCGCGCGGCATTTGACCTTTAACACCGGCGATCTGTTCATGCTGGCGGCCACCGCCTGCTATGCCATCTATACGGTGTGGCTGGCCGACCGGCCCAAGATGGATGACATTGCGTTCTTCGCCGCACTGGCCGGGGTGGCGCTGGTCACCTCGCTGCCGCTGACAGTGATCGAGATGGTTCAAACCCCGGTGCTGTGGCCGACCTGGCAAGGCTGGCTGCTTACCCTGCTGATCGCCTTGTTCCCGTCCTTTCTGGCACAGATTTTCTTCATGCGCGGCGTGGCCAGTATCGGGCCGGGGCGGGCAGGCATTTTCGTCAATCTGATCCCGGTGTTCGGTGCGGCACTGTCGGTGCTGTTTTTGGGCGAACCGTTTGGCTGGTATCAGACCTTTGGTCTGGCGTTGGTGATGGGCGGTATTGTGCTGGCGCAGAAACGATTGAAACAGCCTGTTCCGGACACAAAAATCGTACGGCCGTAAAGATTGTGATTTTTTTGATTAAACGCAAAAGGTGACAGCCAATCTGTCATATGGCTGCACTATTGGTCGGCGGTAACCCCAAACCGCTGATGACATGTCCATCGCTGCCTATGCCCCGCGCTTCAGTTTGAGTTCTTCGGTCCCGCCTGCGGCCTCTGTGCGTTTTGGCTGGCATAGTGTCGGCTTCAAGGCCATGGGGCTGGTGGTATTGCTGATCCTGTGTGCGGTGGCGGCTTCGGCAGGTTTTCTGCTGTCATCCTTCAGCCATTTTAATCGCGACCAGCAATTGCAGCGCCTGGGTCAGAATGTTGCCGCTGCGCAGCAGATCATCAATCCCGATCACGATATCTATACGACATCGGGCGGCGTGCTGCGGCTGGGCGCGCATATTCTGAATTTCGATGATTACAGCGTCGATCTGATTTCAAAAACCTTTGGCGGTGTTGCAACGATTTTTGATGGTGACGTTCGGGTGGCGACCAATATCCGTGGCCCCAATGGCGCGCGGGCTGTTGGCAGCAAGCTAGAGGATGGTCCGGTGCGCGATGTCGTGCTGCGTCAGGGCCAAAGATACACCGGTGTGACCGAGATTTTCGGCAAGCGCTATCTGGCATCGTTTGATCCGATCAAGGACGATAGCGGTCATGTGCTGGGCATTTTGTTCATCGGGCTTGAGATGAACCAGGCTGACGAGGCTTTCAACCATGCCCTGACACTGGCGGTGGAAGTCGGTCTGCTGCTGACGCTGATTGGCATCGTGCTCGGCTGTGTGATTTTCGGGCGATTGTTCGCGCCCTTTGCCCCGTTAAGCGCTCACATGTCGGATGCCATTGCCGGTAAGGCGAGCGAGGATGTGCCCTATACCCAGCGCAAGGATGAATTCGGTCAGCTGGCCCGCGTTATCCGCCTGTTCGCCCGCAGTCAGCAGGAACAGGAAGCGATGCGCAGCCGGGGCGAGGCCGAGCGGCTTGCCGCAGCTGAGGCCCAGCGCGTGGCCGAGGATGCTGCGCGTATCCGCAACGAATGTCTGGTGGTCGAAACTTTCGGGGCCGGGCTCGAAGCGCTGGCGGAAGACGATTTTGAGTTTCGTCTCTCGGGCGCGGTGCCCGAGGCCTATCGTCCGCTACAGGAGCATTTCAATCGGGCTATCGCCACCTGTCAGCAGCAGCGCGAAGAGCGCGCCGCGGCACTGGCCCGCCAGAACGCCGAGCGTGAACAAGCCGTCGTTGCCCGCCATGATGCCGAACAGGCCGCTGCCGCCCGCTCGGTCGAACTGGTGGTGTCATCCTTCGGCGAGGGCTTAAAGGCGCTGGCGGCGCGTGACCTCAGCTATCGGCTGCATCAGGATCTGCCGGTGGAATATCACGGCCTGCAGCAGGATTTTAACGCCGCGATGGCGCAGCTCGAAGCCGCGCTGGCCGATGTCGCCGGGCGGGTCGGAACCTTGAACGGCAGTGCGGGTGAACTGAACCATGCCGCCGCCGAGCTGGCCGGGCGTACCGAGCGTCAGGCGGCCAATCTGGAAGAAACCGCCGGGGCGCTTGCGGCGATTTCGGCCACCATCAGCCAGTCGGCCGATAAGGCGCGGCGAGCCAATGACGTGGCGCTGGCCGCCCGCGGCGGGGCCGAGCGTGGGGCCGAACTGGCGGTGCAATCCGTGGCCGCGATGGGCACCATTGCCGCCTCGGCCAGTCAGATTGCCCAGATCGTCACCGTGATGGACGAGGTGGCGTTTCAGACTAACCTTCTGGCCCTCAATGCCGGGATCGAGGCGGCCCGTGCCGGTGATGCCGGGCGCGGCTTTGCAGTGGTGGCGGCCGAGGTTCGCGCGCTGGCTGGCCGGTCGGCCGATGCGGCCCATGAAATTCGCGGCCTGATCGGTCAAAGCCAGACCCATATGGCCAGCGGCATCAAGTTGGTCGAGGAAAGCGGGGCTGCGCTTAAGCATATCACCAGCGATATCCGGGCGATCTGCGATCTGATGGGCGAGATCACCCTGTCACAGCAAACCCAATCTCAATCGCTGGTCGCGGTCGATGGTGCGGTCAGTGATATGGACCGCTCCACCCAGGAAAACGCCGCCATGGCTGAAGAAAGCCATGCTGCCAGCCAGACCGTCAGTATCGTCGCCGAAGAGTTGAATAATGTTGTCGGCCGTTTCCGGCTCAGCGCTGTGGGCAGCGGTGATGCGCCGACACCGCCATCGGTTCGGCCTTCGGCCAATATTGTGCGGTTTCCGGCCTGACCCTAGGTCTCGGTGATGTGGCTGGTGGTCAGCCGGGCGACAAAAAGTGTTTTGCCGTCGGGACGGGTGCCCTGAAACTGCCAGCAATCCGGTTCATCGCCGGATCCCGGCCCGCCACAGATTTCTACCTGTTCGCCCAGACCGGTTTCGGCCAGAAAATTAACCTCGTAACGGGCGGCGGTCAGCCGGGCCAGATCGGCGGCAGGCAGGCTGTCGAGAATCCAGCGGGCATAATGGGTGTTGTTGACGTGGCCGTTCACATCCAGATCGCTGTTCTTGACGGTCAGTGTTGCCAGCGCGGGCAGATCCTTTTGCTGGGGGATCTTGGCGGCTTCCAGCGTCAATGCGCCGTCGGGGCGGCAGACAATCGGCGGCGGTGTGCGTAAAGGACGGTGGCTGGTGCCATCAAGCGTCAGCCACAAGGTGGTGGCCTCGCCAATCACCACATCATTGCAGCGAATAAGGAAATCGCGTGGGGCAAGCGCGCCGACAAAGGGACGGGCCCAGCTTTCAATGGTCAGTTGATCGC
>JBAVPS010000439.1:0-3275 GCA_049693315.1 Rhizomicrobium sp.
GTAATGGCCGCTGGGCGAAGAAGCGTCACTTGCCCCGTCAGGCAGGGCATGTCGCCGGGGTATCGGCTGTGCGCGAGGTCGTGCGCCAGGCCTGTGATATTGGCCTGGAAAACCTCACCCTTTATGCATTCTCGTCCGAAAACTGGAAGCGCCCGCCGACCGAGGTCGGGGCGCTGATGGGCCTGTTCCGGCTCTACTTCCAGAAGGATGTCGACGAGCTGATTGGCCGCGGCGTCCATATGCGTATTATCGGCAGCCGCTCGCGGGTGGCCGATGACATCCGTGGCATGATCGAGGATGCGGAAGGCCGCACCCAGGCCAATCACGGTCTCAACCTGACTTTTGCCTTTGATTATGGTGGTAAGGAAGAAATCGCCGCCGCCGCCCGGGATCTGGCGCGCGAGGCCGCCGAAGGCCGGCTTGATCCCGAAACCATTACCCCGGAACTGCTCTCAAGCCGTCTGTTTACCGCAGGCACGCCGGAACCGGATCTGGTGATCCGCACCTCGGGCGAACGGCGGCTTAGCAATTTCCTGCTCTGGCAGTCGGCCTATGCCGAGCTGTTGTTTGTCGATACGCTGTGGCCGGACTTCGGTCGTGCGGCGTTTATGGAGGCGCTGGCGGCTTTTTCCCAGCGTGAACGGCGCTTTGGCGCCTTGCCGGAAGCCGTAGCGTGACTGGGGCGGACGATAGCATTTCTGAAAGCAGCCCGGCGGGCGCGGCGGATCTGTCTGCCGAGGCCGCAAAGCGGCGGCGTGACTGGATCGCCCGTCCGGTGTTTGGCGTTCTGCTCGCCGCGCTGGCGCTGGCGGCACTGTTTATCGGCACCTGGTCGGTGGCGGCACTGGCCGCGCTGGCAAGCGCCCTGGCGGTGCGCGAATGGCACAAGATCGTCAGTGGCCATCCCTCGCGCGTCACCGGTTTCAGCATTGCAGCCATCGTGTTTGCGCTGGCTGATTTTCTGTTTTACGGCCGGATCTGGCCCGCAGCGCTGGTCTTAAGCGTGGCGGTTATCGCCATTGCCGCCTTTCAGGCCGCCCGGCGTAATCACCCGTTATGGCATGCCGCCGGTACACTTTATCTTGGTATTCCGGCGCTGGCGCTGGTGGCGCTGCGTGGTCTGCCCCATGGCAGCTGGCTGATCCTGTGCCTGTTCCTGATGGTGTGGGCCACCGATACCGGGGCGCTGGTGGCGGGCAATCTGATCGGCGGGGCCAAATTGGCGCCAAAGATTTCCCCCAACAAGACCTGGGCCGGTTTCTTCGGCGGCGTGGCCGCGGCGGCGATTGTCGCGGTGGTGATCGCGCTGATCGTCGGTGGCCGGGTCGGTCTGGCGGCGGCACTGGGTGCCGGGCTGGCGGTGGCGGCCCATGTCGGCGATCTGTTCGAGTCGGCTTTCAAGCGCCGCTTCCATGTCAAAGACAGCAGTGACCTGATCCCCGGTCACGGCGGGGTGCTGGATCGCATCGATTCCACCCTGGCGGCGGTTGCCGTTCTGGCCGTGACGATTTTTGTTTTTCACCTGAATCTTGATTCGTTATTGGGAGTTCACCCATGAAAGCGCTTGCCGCTCGTCGTCACCCTGCCTCTGCCCTCTCGCTTGACGAGGTGCTGGCCAGACGTTTGACGGTTCTGGGTTCGACCGGTTCGATTGGCGTCAACACGCTGGATGTGGTCGCCACTGCCCGCAAGACCTATGGCAAGGATGTCTTTCCGATCGTGGCGCTGACCGCTGGCAGTAACGTCAAGCTGTTGATCGAACAGGCAAAGTGCGTGAAACCGGCCCTGGCGGTGATCGGGGATGAACGCCACTATCAGGAACTTAAAGACGGTTTGTCCGGCACCGGGATCGAAACCGCCGCCGGGCGTCAGGCCATCATCGCGGCGGCTGGCCGCCCGGCCGACATGGCCATGGTGGCGATTATCGGGGCTGCGGCGATCGAGCCGGCACTGGCGGCGGTGTCGCGCGGTACGGCGCTGGCGCTGGCAAACAAGGAATGTGTGGTGGCGGCGGGCAATGTCTTCGGTGCCGCCATCGCCAAAAGCGGCGCGCTGGTGCTGCCGGTCGATTCGGAACATAACGCGGTCTTTCAGGTTTATGGCGGTTCGGACGAGGCTGAGGTCGAAAAAGTGACCCTGACCGCGTCGGGCGGGCCGTTCCGCGACTGGGATGTCGAGCGCATGCGCGCCGCCACGCCGGAACAGGCGGTGGCCCATCCCAACTGGTCGATGGGGGCCAAGATCTCGGTCGACAGCGCCACCATGATGAACAAGGGGCTGGAGCTGATCGAGGCCCATTTCCTGTTCAATCTGCCGCCGGAAAAGCTCGATGCGGTGATCCACCCCCAGTCGACGGTGCATTGTCTGGTCACCTATACCGATGGCTCGACGCTGGCCCATCTGTCGGCCCCCGACATGCGCACGCCGATTGCCCACGCTCTGGCCTGGCCGCAACGCATCATTTCCGGCTCGCGCAAGCTCGATCTGGCCGCACTGGGCGCGCTCACCTTTCAGGCACCCGATCCGGTGCGCTTCCCGGCACTGGCGATTGCGCTTGAGGCGATGCGGATGGACGGGGCGGCGACCACGATCCTAAACGCCGCCAATGAAGTGGCGGTGGCCGCTTTTCTGGAACGCAAGATCGGCTTTCTGGAAATCCCCCGCGTGGTCGAACGCACACTGAACGAAAGCCCGGATGCGACCGCCCGGGCGGATAGCTTAAGCGCGGTGCTGGCCGTTGATGCGGCGGCACGCGAACGGGCCGCTGCGGTGTGCCGGCGGATGATGGTGTAACGCCAGTTTGGTTGAAAATGGCCGACGGCCGGGCGCTTGCCCGGTCCGGTCGGTGATGGATGGATGAATGTCGGCTTGGCTGCATGACGTGATTACCTGGGCACCATTGGGACTGCCAGCCTTCGTGGTGGTGGTCTCTTTCGTGGTGTTCTTCCATGAGCTGGGCCATTTTCTGATGGCGCGGGCCTGCGGTGTTGGCGTTGAGGTCTTCTCCATCGGTTTCGGTGGGGAGATTTTCGGCTGGAACGACCGTAAAGGCACGCGCTGGAAGATTTCGTGGCTGCCGCTGGGTGGCTATGTCAAATTTGTCGGCGATGCCGGGGCCGCCTCGACCCCGGACAACGAAGCCATCGCCGAGATGACCGAGGCCGAAAAGGCCGTCGCGTTTCATCTCAAACCGATTCTGTCGCGCGCGCTGGTCGTGGTGGCGGGCCCTGTGGCCAATTTCCTGCTGGCGATTGTGCTGTTTTCGGTGCTTTTCA